>DAOUGB010000020.1:0-11851 GCA_034429595.1 Dehalococcoidales bacterium | reverse complement strand
AGTATTTCTTGCTTGGCCCGGAGAGAAGCTTCGCCTTCCTGGGCGCACCACTGGAAGGGCGTATGGGGCTTGGGCACGAAGGTGGAAACGCTGATGCGTATCATCGGCTTGCGGCCGCTGGCTTTTTTCCCTTCCGCCCGCACCTTTTCCATCAGCGTGACGATGCCGGCCACATCTTCTTCCGTTTCGGTAGGCAGGCCGACCATGAAATAGAGCTTCAGGCTCGTCCAGCCGCGCTGGAAAGCGGTGCCGGCTGTGGCCAAAAGACTTTCATCGGTAATGTTTTTGTTGATGGCGCGGCGCAGCCGTTCGCTGCCGGCCTCCGGCGCGAAGGTCAGCCCGGTGCGGTGCTTCGTCGGCAGGGAACCAACCAGGTTGATGGAGAAATCGTCCAGGCGCAGGCTCGGCAGAGATATCGTTATCCCGGGATAGCGCTCGGCCATTTTAGCTACCAGTTTATCCACCCCGTTGTAATCGGTCGTATTCAGGGATAGCAAGGAAACCTCATCGTAGCCGCAGTTAGCGATTAAATCTCCCGCCGCCTGGAGCACTTCCTCGTGGGGGCGCTCCCGCACGGGACGGTAAATCATCCCGGCCTGGCAGAAGCGGCAGCCTCGGCTGCACCCCCGCTGGACTTCTATCGCCGCGCGGTCGTGGATGGGTTCGATATAGGGCACGATAGGTCTGACGGGCGGCGGCGGCAGCTTTGAGACAAGGCGGCGCTGTATCTTAGGTTTGGCTTCCGGGGCGGCGGGTTTAAAGCTCTTGATGAGGCCGTCCGGCTGGTATTCGACCTTATATAAGGACGGCACGTAAATGCCGGGAATTTCTGCTAATTTACGTAAAAGCTGTTGTTTCCCCGCACCTTTTCCCGACCGGTAGGCATCCAAAAATTCCAATATCACTTCTTCGCCGTCGCCGACGACAAACGCATCGATGAAATCGGCCATCGGCTCCGGGTTGAGCGTACAGCTTCCCCCGGCGATGATGAGCGGGTGGGCATCGCCGCGTTCCGCGGCCAGCACCGGTATCCCGGCTAAATCGAGCATGTTCAAAGCATTGGTGTAAGCGAGTTCGTACCCCAGGGAAAACCCGATGATATCGAATTCTTTGAGCGGGCGTTTGTTTTCCAGGCTGAACAGCGGGATTTTGTTCTCCCGCATGGCGGCTTCCATGTCCGCCCAGGGCGCGTAAGCCCGCTCCGCCAGGACATCCGCCTCGTTGTTCAGTATTTCGTAGAGAATCGGCACCGCCAGGTTGGACATGCCCACTTCATAGGTGTCCGGGTAAGCAAGGGCGAACCTGATGGGGGTGGTTTCCCAGTCTTTGATAATGCTGTTCCACTCGCCGCCGGTATAACGCGCGGGCCGGATTACTTTATGCAGGATTTCATTGTTGAGCAAGATACGCCTCCAGACCTATAAATTATAGGGGTTAAGAGGAAGGGTGGCAAATAAACGCCGTTATTTCCGCCGGGACATCGCGCCTTGCGGTGTTGTGCCGGCAGGTAAACAATATCAACAAAGGCTGCAAAAAGCACTCGACTATATCGAGAACCGTCTGGAATCGAGGATTACCCTTGAGGTTCTGGCTATATATAGATAACAGCCGTTCGTTATTGGGACAGGCTCAAAAAAAGGTGCTTAAAGGCACCGGTTACGTTCGCCCCTCCCCAAAAAAGAACGGCGGGTCGTTTTTGACGGCGCTGCAGCTTAAACCTGTTCCCGGTACTCCTGCCCGGTTCAAAGACCGGCTCCAGAACAAGGGATTCCTGCGGGAGCGGGCCGACTACGGCAACAGGCTGGGGCATGGCATATTACCGAACACCCGTTCATTTATGATTATCAAGGACTTCCCGGAGGAAAAAGCAATAAAGAACGCCCTGTCCGCTTTTGCTGATGACATTCAATATACCCGGCGTCCTGACGAGGATAGCTGGGGAGTGTTTCAATAACCTCACCCCCTTATAGTTCCCCCTCTCCGTGCACGGAGAGGGGGTTAGGCGGAGAGGTCGGCTAGGGTTTTATCCCCAAAAAAGGAGGGGGGCTTTTAACCCCCCTCTGCTGTAAACTGTTAACTGTAGACTGTCTACTTTTAAACTTCCCTGAACTCGCCCTCCACGGTGCCGTCGTCTTTAGGCCCCTGGCCTCCGGGTGGTGGTTCCTGTCCCCCTGGAGGCGGCGGCTGGCCGCCGGGCGGGGGCTGCTGCTGTTTGCTGTAGACCGCCTGGCCGATTTTCTGCATGGTTTCGTTTAAAGCTTGCGTGGCGCTCTTGATAGCCTCGATACCCGTGCCCTGTAAAGCGCTCTTGACGGCGGCGATCTTGGCTTCCGCCTCGCTGTTAAGGTCGGCGGGGATTTTATCTTTATTATCGCGCAGCGTCTTTTCCGCCTGGTAGACCATCGTGTCCGCCGTGTTCTTGGCTTCGATTTCATCGCGGCGCTTCTGGTCTTCGGAGGCGTGCATTTCCGCTTCCTTCTGCATCTTGCCCACCTCGTCCTTGGAGAGGCCGCTGGAGGCGGTAATCGTTATCTTCTGCTCTTTGCCGGTGCCTTTGTCCTGCGCCCTGACGTTCAGAATGCCGTTGGCGTCGAGGTCGAAGGTGACTTCGATTTGCGGCACGCCGCGCGGGGCCGGTAAAATGCCGTCCAGCATGAACCTGCCGAGCGTCCGGTTATCCGCGGCCATCGGGCGTTCGCCCTGAAGGACGTGGATTTCCACGCTGGGCTGGCTATCCGCCGCCGTGCTGAATATCTGGCTCTTGGCGGTGGGGATGGTCGTGTTGCGGGGAATCAGGGGCGTGGCCACGCCGCCCAGCGTCTCGATGCCCAGTGTCAGCGGGGTGACATCGAGGAGCAGCACGTCTTTCACTTCGCCCTTGAGCACGCCGGCCTGGATGGCGGCGCCGATGGCGACCACTTCATCCGGGTTGACGCTCTTGTTCGGCTCCTTCCCGAAGAATTCCTGTACCTTCTTCTGCACCAGCGGCATGCGTGTTTGCCCGCCGACGAGTATCACCTCGTCGATTTGGGCGGCCGTCTTGCCGGCGTCGGTCAGCGCCTGTTTGCACGGCGCAATGGATTTTTCCACCAGGTCCAGCACCAGCTGTTCCAGCTTGGCGCGGGTCAGCGCGATATTAAGGTGCTTGGGGCCGCTGGCATCCGCCGTGATGAACGGCAGGTTGACATCCGTCTGCTGCACGCTGGAAAGCTCTATTTTGGCTTTTTCCGCGGCTTCCTTGAGGCGCTGTAAGGCGGTCTTGTCTTTGGATAAATCGATACCCTGGTCCTTCTTGAATTCGGCCACCAGATAGTCCATGATGCGCTGGTCGAAGTCCTCGCCGCCCAGGTGGGTATCGCCGTTGGTGCTTTTTACCTGGAAGGTACCCTCGCCCAGCTCCAGGATGGAAATATCGAAAGTGCCGCCGCCGAGGTCGTAGACGGCCACGGTTTCGTCCTTTTTCTTATCCAGCCCGTAGGCCAGCGCCGCGGCCGTGGGCTCGTTGATGATGCGCAGGACGTTCAGCCCCGCGATTTGCCCGGCGTCCTTGGTGGCCTGGCGCTGGGCGTCGTTGAAGTACGCCGGCACCGTAATGACGGCGTCGGTTATCTTTTCGCCGAGGTAAGCCTCCGCGTCGGTCTTCAGTTTCTGTAAAATCATCGCCGAGATTTCCGGCGGGCTGTATTCTTTGCCGCCCATCAGCACGCGCACGTCGTTATTGGGCGCTTTGGTAACTTTATACGTTTTGCGCTTGGCGTCTTCTTCCACCGGCAGCTCGCGGCCGGCCGGCTCGCCCCATTTCCGCCCCATGAAGCGCTTGATGGCGTAAATGGTGTTCTCCGGGTTGACGATGGCCTGCCGTTTGGCTATCTGCCCCACCAGGCGCTCGCCGTTTTTATTGACCGCCACCACCGAGGGGAACAAACGGCTGCCTTCCGAACTGGTGATAACGTTCGGCTCGCCCCCCTCCAGCACCGCCACCTCACTGAAAGTAGTTCCTAAATCGATGCCTACTGCTTTAGCCATATTCTCTGCCTCCTCTACCTTAATAATGATGTAATAATCTTTTTAATAAATATGTGACAAATATCTTATTTTGATAAAATTTATTTCGCCGTGCCGTCCTCTTCCGGCGCCTCTTCCTTCTTGGCTGCCGCTTCTTCGCCGCTCCCCACGATAACGCGTGACGGACGGAGCAATTTGTCATGGAAGGTATAGCCTTTTTGCACTTCCGATATGACCATCCCTTCCTTACCCTTTTCCTGCTTTAACGCCTCGTGCAGATTGGGGTCGAATTCCATGCCCAGCGCGCAGACCGGCTTGACGCCCTGTCTTTCCAGGATGCTCTTGAATTTGCGCTCCACCAGCCGCACGCCTTCCACCCAATCGTGTTTGGCGTATTCTTCCGGGATGTGTTCCAGCGCGCGTTCCAGGTCGTCGAGGATAGGCAGGATATCGCAGAACAATGTCGCGTTGGCGAATTTCCCCAGGTCCTGCTTTTCCTGTTCCGTGCGGCGCCGGTAGTTGGTAAAATCCGCCTGGGAACGCTGCCAGCTGGCCATGTATTCCTCGGCTTTTTGCCTGGCTTCGGCCAGCTCTTTTTCCAGGTCGGCCGCGGCGGCTTCCGGCGCGGGTTCTTCCGGCACATTTTCAGCTTTGTTTTTTTCTTCAGGGTCTTTTGGGATCATGGCAACCACCCCGCAACACTTAAGATTTGTTTGTATCGGCCGGCTTTGCTTTGCCGTAAAGGCCGCCCAGCAGCTGGCTTAATACCGATGACAGGTAGTAGACCGTTGGAATGGTGTGTGAATAGGGCATCCGGGTGGGCCCCACCACCGCCAGCGTGCCGGATACTTCCTCCGGCAGGCCGTAGCGGCAGACCACCACGCTGCAGTTCTGGACGGCTTCATTTACATTTTCTTTGCCGATGATGACATGTACGCCCGGCTTGTTAATACCGGCCGGAATGATGACCTTGAGCAGGCCGCGCTGCCCCACCAGCTCCATGAGGCTGCGCATTTTGTCGCTGTGCGCGAATTCCGGCTGGTTCAGCATGAAGTGCCAGCCTTCAAGATACGGGTCCTGGTATTCCTTGCTGTCTTCCGTGCGCATGATTTCCACGAGGGATTCCGTAGCTTTCTTTTCCAGCGGCGAAAGCTCTGTTTTGTGCTTGAGTATTTGATTGCCGGTAAGCCCGGCGTAAGCCGCGTTTAGCTTAACGCTCACGGCGGAAAGGTCGGGCTGGGTAACCGGCGCGTCAAAGGTTATCAGTTTCTGTTTGACTTTGGCCCCGTCCAGAACGACCACCACCAGCGCGCGGGCGTCCTGTACCGCCATGATTTCCATGTGCTTGAGCTTGCAGTCGGTGGATTTGGGCAGACTGACCACCGCCACGTTCCGGGTCAGCCTGGCCAGCAGGCTGGCGGTGAGGCTTACCCAGGCCTCGACCTCTTTTTCCACCTGGTGGAAGGTATGGCTGATGAGGTACTGCTCTTCACGGGGCAGGGTAACCTGCTCCATGGACTCCACATAGTAGCGGTAACCCTTATCGGACGGTATGCAGCCGGCGGAAGTATGGGGGCGGATAAGGTAGCCTTCCTTCTCCAGCTGCGCCATTTCATTGCGGATGGTGGCCGGGCTGACGCCCAGGTCCGCCTTGTCCGCGATGACCTGTGAGGGAATAGGCACCGCCGCGGCAATGTACTGCCTGACGATGTAGTTTAGTATGCTTCCGCTTCTTGGCGTAATCATTTCAGTCTCCGTTAGCAGTCTCATGCTCCGACTGCTAACACATATAATTTATCACTTTTGGAGGCTTTTTGTCAATAGTTTAGATCACCGGGAAAAAGGGGGGTGTTTACAAAGTACCTGGCGGGGAAAAAGAATGGAATCTTGAAAATCAAAGCCGCAACTTAAAGATAAAAAAATATTCTCCCGCCTGCCCCTTGCCGGTTCGTTACACTTCATAAGGTGAGAGTGAGAGAGGGAATGGAGATTTGATTTTTTATCAGTGTCTTTGAGATTTGAGATGTCACTTGCCTTGTCCCTTCAAGCTGAATATGTTATTATTTTATCGTGGACATTACATGGTTGGGACATTCCTGTTTCCGTATCCGGGGCAGTCAGGCCATTATCATTACGGACCCCTTTCCGCCGGACCTGGGTTATACCCTCGGCAAACAGACGGCGGATATCGTTACCGTCAGCCATAAAGACCCCTCCCACTCCTACGAAGATGGAGTTACCGGCGCGCACGTGATTAAAGGCCCCGGCGAATATGAAATCAGCGGCGTCCTCGTCCTGGGCGTCAGGACTTATCATGATGCCGTCAAAGGACAGTCCAAGGGTAAAAATACCGCCTATCTCATGGAAGTGGACGGCGTGAATATCTGCCACCTCGGCGATATCGGCCATATATTAAGCGACGAACAAATAGAACAGATTGGCAATGTGGATGTCCTGATGGTGCCGGTCGGCGGTCTTTCCACGATTAATGCCGCTATGGCCGCCCAGCTTATCCGCAAGATTGAGCCGAAGATTGCCATCCCCATGCATTACAAGACGCCTTATATCAAACGCGACCTGGAGCCGGTGGACAACTTCCTCAAAGAAATGGGCGTGACACTGGCGGAACCCAAAACCAAGCTTGCCGTTACCAAAAACAACCTGCCGCTGACATTGCAGGTCGCCCTTTTCACGGTCTAGTCTTTCCCCCGCCGTCGTGGTCGAGGAATTCCACTAATAGCCTGTTGAAGGGTTCATTATCGTTCTGCTGATGGGGCGCGTGGCCGTAGCCGGGGATTACCGCCAGTTTCGCCCCGGGTATCAGTTCTTCCGCCCGGCGCGCCAGCGCCAAAGAAAGATACGGGTCAGTGCGTTTCCAGATTAGCAGTGTCGGGGTCTTGATACTCTTTAAAGCCTCGTTCCCCACGTAGTCCCAGTTATCCCCTTCTTTTGAGAGGAACCTGGGGAAAGGCTGCGGTTTCCCTATAGCGGCGCGCATCCCTTTGAAAAAGTAGAAAAGGACGGCGCCGAACGGAGACATTTTCCCCAGACCGGAAGCATCGATGAGGACGAGCTTGCTGATATTATTCCCCGGCTGCCGGACGGTATCCAGGCAGACCCTCGCCCCGAAGGAATGACCCACCAGCGCCGGCTTTTCCAGCCCTGTTAAACGGATGAACCCCAGCAGAAAGTCGGAAAAATCGGTGAGATAATAGCCCTTCTCGTCTCTATCGCTCTGCCCGAAGCCGGGCAGGTCCGGGGCGTAAAAAGTGAAACGGTCGCCGTACTGCGTCATCGTCCTCGCCCATTCCCGCGAATCGGAGGCCCCGCCGTGCAGCAACACCACCGGCGCGCCCTTGCCGGCCTTAAGGTAATGCACGCGTCGGTCGTTTACGACGATGAACTGGCTTGCGATACCGGTTATATCTTTATCCACGGTGAGAGGTCTCTATCTGCACGAAGTTCCTGAATTCCTCATTCAGGCGTGATGCCGCCCGGTCGCGGCGGTAGATACAGTAAAAGTCCCGGTTAAGGCGGAGTCCGTGTACCTTTACCTGCTTCACGGACGGGGAGCAGCCCTTTTTGATTGCCAGGCTGGAAACGAACGCTATCCCCGCCCCGGCTGCCACCGCGGATACTACCGCCTGCGTGCTGCCCAGGACGAGATGCGGCGTTAATTTCTCGGCGGAAAATCCCGCCTGCTCGAGCAGGTTTTCCAGGCTCCGCTGCGTGCCGGAGGTTGCCTCGCGCAAAATGAAAGGCTCGCCCGCCAGTTCCTCCGGTATTACCTCGCTTCTGGCGGTAAACAGGTGCTCCGGGTAAACGATAAGCACGATTTCATCATCGGCAATTTTGAAATGCGCCAGGTCCTGCCCGTCCGGGACGGTGCCGCAGAAGCCTACTTCGTAAGCGTTATCGCGGATACGGTTAATGACCGTCAGCGAGTCCGAGATGTCTATCTGTATTCTTACGGCCGGATGGATTTTTTTAAATTTGGCCGCCAGCGCCGGGAGGATATACTCGCCGGGTATCGTGCTGGCGCCGATAAGCAGTTCCCCGGAAATGTCTGCCTGCATTTTTTCCAGGTCGCGCCGCAGCTTTTCACGTTCCTCTTCCACCGCCTCCGCGAAGCGCAGTAAATGTTTGCCCGCTTCCGTCAGCGCCGCCGACCTCTGTGACCGGTCGATGAGCTGTAAGCCCAGTTCCTGCTCCAGCCGCTGCACCTGGAAAGAGACCGCCGGCTGGCTGATGTGCAGCTTTTTCGCCACTTCGGAAAAGCTCCCGAGCCTGGCGATTTCCTGGAATGTCTTTAAGTGTTCGATATTCATATATTTAATTACATTACATAAATGAGGATTATCTTGCCTATAAGCAAAACTTATGTTATAATCTCTCCTGACTATTTTAGGTGATTGCGGCTAAATCATCAAGAAAGGAAGGAGATTGTTTTGAAAAAGTACATCTTCATCATCGGGGCCGGTCTCATTTTCGGTATCCTCGGCGCGCTCATGGTTAACTGGGGCAACCCCGCCAACATGGGCGTCTGCGTGGCCTGTTTCCTGCGGGATATCGCCGGAGCCCTCGGGTTTCACCGGGCCGGGGTCGTCCAGTATCTCCGCCCGGAGATAATCGGGTTTGTACTGGGCGCTTTCATTACCGCCTTCGGGTTCCGGGAATTCCGCGCCCGGGGTGGTTCATCACCCATTATCAGGTTTTTCCTGGGCGCTTTCGTCATGATCGGCGCGCTGGTATTTTTAGGCTGCCCGGTGCGCATGTTGCTGCGCCTGGCCGGCGGCGACCTTAACGGTATTCCGGCGCTGGCCGGCCTTATCGTCGGCGTGCTCATCGGCATTGTCTTCCTGAAAAACGGTTTCAACCTGGGGCGCGCGGTAAAAACGCCGGCGGCAACCGGCTGGATAATGCCGGTGCTCATGGTCGGTCTCCTGCTCCTGGCCATTTTCAAACCCGGTTTTATCTTCCAGAGCGAGTCCGGTCCCGGTTCGCTCTTTGCGCCGCTGGCGGTATCGGTCGTCGTCGGCCTGGCCGTCGGCTTTCTCGCCCAGCGGACGAGGATGTGCTTTGTCGGCGGCTGGCGGGATATTTTCCTGGCTAAAGACACTTATCTCTTCAGCGGTATCGCCGCGTTCTTCGTCGCGGCGCTGGTTACCAACTATATCGCCGGCAACTTCGCCGCGGACGGCATTTATCACTGGGGCTTTGCGAGTCAGCCTATCGCCCACAGTGACCATCTCTGGAATTTCCTCGGCATGAGCCTGGTCGGTCTGGCAGCCACGCTTTTAGGCGGCTGCCCGCTGCGCCAGCTTATCATGACCGGAGAAGGCGATACGGATGCCGGCGTTACCGTTCTCGGTCTCCTTGCCGGGGCGGCGGCCGCCCATAATTTCTCGCTGGCTTCCAGCGGCAGCGGCACGGGCACCTGGGGCCCGGTCAGCGTTATCATCGGGCTGGTCTTCTGCGTGGTCATTGGTCTATTCATGAGAGAAAGGTCTAAAGCTTAGCCAGGAAATGGATTTATTCGGCAAGAAAAAAACCGCTTTCGAGGGTGGCGGCATCGTGCTCTTCGATGCCGTCCAGGAAGCGATGCAGGGCGAGAAGGTCCTGAAAAATAACGGCTACCGGGTCAAGCTGGTCGCGCCCCCGCCGGAACTCCGTAAAGGCTGCGACCTCGCCCTGGAGATAAATCTGGTGGAGCAGCCGGGCATCGAGCGTTTGCTTCAAGAGCGGGACGTCCTGTTTATCGATGTCAAACCGCTCAAGTCCGGCGATGCGGAAATACTGGAAATCGTTAAGGTGACGGATTTCGGCGATTGGCTGATGGTCAAGGCGGCTAATATGAAGCTGACTTTTGAGAAAAAGACCGGCATCATCGTTAACACCTCCGGCGGCGGCTGCCCGGATATCCCCGTGATGCATGCCGCCCTGCTGGATAAAAGGGTCGATGAGGCCCCCCGCCCCCGCGACCTCGGGTTTACGCTCTGCTCGCTGATGCTGGACCGGGCGCTGGAGGAAAGTATCGCTATTTTCAAAGGAGAAAGACAGCCATGATGCTCATCGCCGGCACTATCCCTGATAAAAACCTGCCGCTGACCACCGGTGAAGTGTCCTTCTCCGGCGGCGGTTTGGCTGTTGGGGAGCGGCGTATAGCGTGCACGCAGGGCACCGGCGCGATGGTTTCCGCCGCCCTGCGGACCACACAGTATTTGAGGCTGGAACCGCCCCATGTCCTGCTGGCCGGGGATATCGGTAAGGGTGACGGCAGCCGTGAAATATATGAATATCTGATTGCCAATGTTGCCGGGCTTAAGCCGGAAGTGCTGGCCCTGCATTACTGGCTGCCGGATATCGCCCTCACCAAGCGGCTGTGCGCGGCGCTGGATAAATGTGGCAAAAGGCCGTTCCTGATAGCGGATGCCGCTTCGATGTATTCCGCCAAGGCGGCCGGCCTGGCCGCTAAGTTCGATATCTTTACGCCGGATGCGGCAGAGGCCGCTTTCCTGGCCGACCCATCTGCCACCCATCCCGCCTACGTCAAGTTCATGGCGTTCAACAATACGGATAAAATGCCGGAGCTTATTCAAACCGCTTACAAAAACCATAACGCCGCCTGGTACCTGCTGGTAAAAGGTTCGACGGACTACATTGTCCGGGGCGGCGAGATACTGGAGACCGTCCGCGAGCCGGATGTGCCGGCCATGGAGCCTATCGGCGGCACCGGCGATACCATCACCGGCATGGTGGCCGCTTTTATCGCCGCCGGGCTGGAGCCGCCGGAAGCTATGGTCATCGCCGCGAAGGCCAACCGGGTGGCAGGGCAGATGGCGGCGGTCAATCCGGCCGCGCGCATCGGCCGCGTGATAGAGCAATTGCCGGAAGTTTTTAAAGAACACCTCTGCGAGTGGAGCGGAGTCTGTATTAAGTGAGGAGTTGCATTATGTCAGAAGTAGATGTTAGAGGCCTGTCCTGTCCCATACCCGTCGTGAAGACGAAAAAAGCGATGGATACCGAACCTAAAGCGGTGCTGACGGTCCTGCTGGATGCGGAGGTCGCTAAAGAGAACGTCACCCGCCTGGCCAAAAGCCGGGCTTACGCCGTCAAAGAGACAAAGAATGCCGGCGAGTACCGCCTCACCCTGACCCCGCCGGGGAAATAGATTGTTTTTCCTTCTTTATCAGGTTACTATTGAAGCAGCGGGAAAACGGGGGTGAAATATGGCTGTAAAAACGGTATTGATACAATCGGAAGTGCTCGGCCGCGGCAACGATGAACTCGGCATGGCGCTGATGTCCAACTTTTTAAGGCTGCTGACGGAGAGCCAGGATAAGCCCGCCAGGCTGATATTCTGGAATACCGGCGTGAAGCTGGTCTGTGAAGGCTCGTGGGCGCTGGCGCACCTGAAGAAGCTGGCGGACCAGGGCGTCGAGGTCCTCGCCTGCCGCACCTGCCTGGATTACTTTGAGCTTACGGATAAACTTAAGGTCGGCCAGCCCACCAACATGCTCCAGTCCATCGAGTCCATGCTCAAAACGGACATGGTCTGCCTGTAAAGAATCTCAAAGATTAAATCTCAAAACGCAAAACCGCAAATTTAAAATTAAAAGCTATCGTGATGACCTCTCCTCCCGACCCCCTCTCCGCGCGCGGAGAGGGGGAAGCAAAGGGGGTGAGGTTAAAATATAGTTCTTCATTTGTGTTTTTAGGCTTTGAGTTTTCACTTTTGCGTTACCCGTAGTACAATGTCCCCAAGGGGATATTTAAATGGCGGAAAACAAAAAACTGCGTCTGACCGAGACCGTCCACGGCGCGGGTTGAGCTTGTAAGATAGGTC
>DAOUGB010000019.1:0-2234 GCA_034429595.1 Dehalococcoidales bacterium | reverse complement strand
GCCTACGGCAAGGATGCCGCAGGCGTCCCGGCTCATCAGGAGCTCAAAACAAACCTGAAAACGGTGGATGCCTCTTTCAACAAAACAGTGACGGATGAATACGATCTGACGGGCTGCTGCTGCTATTTCGGAACGCACGGCGGAATGATCAACGCTGCCCGCGTGATATCCGGGAAAGATATTCAGAACTATTACGGTGACACGCGGGAGCCGGACAAAGTTTCCGTGCGGACGCTGACCGAGGAAATCAGGCGGGTTTCCCGAAGCAGGATACTCAATCCCCAATGGATCGACGGCATGAAGGAGCATGGTTATAAAGGCGCGGGCGAGATCAGCAAGCGGGTAGGGCGGTTGTATGGCTGGCAGGCGACGGCAAAGGCCGTAGACGATTCGGTCTTCGATGACGTTACCCGGACCTTCATGATGAATGAAGAAAACAAGAAGTTCTTTGAAGAGAATAATCCCTGGGCGCTGGAAGAAATCGCCCGCCGAATGCTCGAAGCGGCTCATCGCGGATTGTGGAATCCCGCGGCGGACGTTAAGGAAGCCCTGCAGCAACTGTATGTCGAAATTGAGGGCTGGATCGAAGAGGCGATGGGAGACGTGAAAGGTGATTTCCAGGGCGGGGGTGTCGAAATTGTTACGGCGAATGAAGTTGCGGGCTGGAAGAATAAAATGAAGGAGATTCTGGGATGATATTTCCGTTTACGGCTGTCGTGGGTCAGGAAGAGATGAAGACGGGGTTGATCATCAATGTCATTGATCCGTCCATCGGCGGTCTTTTAATCATGGGCGAAAAGGGAACAGCCAAGAGCACGGCGGTGCGGGCGCTGGCGGAATTGTTGCCGGAAATGGTGATGGTGAAAGGCTGCCCGTTTAACTGCGATCCGGACGGTATTTTGTGCGGCGGCTGCAAAGATACTCTGAAAAACGAAGAACACCTGCACAGGGAAAGAAAGAAAATGCGGGTTGTCGAACTGCCCCTCGGTATTACGGAAGACCGGCTGGTGGGCACCCTCGACATTGAACACGCCCTCAGAAAAGGAGAAAAACGCTTTGAGCCCGGTATCCTGGCCGACGCCAACAGGAACTTTCTTTATGTCGACGAAGTAAACCTGCTGGAGGACCATATCGTCGATCTTTTGCTCGATTCTGCGGCTATGGGCGTCAACACCGTAGAAAGGGAAGGGGTATCCTTTACCCATCCGGCAAAATTTATCCTTGTAGGCACAATGAATCCTGAAGAGGGCGATCTGCGGCCGCAGCTTCTGGATCGTTTCGGTTTGAGTGTCCATGTCGTTTCCATCGGGGATAAGGATAGGAGGATGGAAATTCTGCGCCGCAAGGCGGCGTTTGACGCCGATCCGGCTGCTTTTGCCGTGGGCTGGAGTGCAGAGCAAAAAAGCCTGGCCGAAAAAATTATTGCCGCGCAGAGAGGTCTCAATGACGTGCAGCTTTCCGATGACGTGTTGGAAAAAATAGTCTTCATCACTGCTGCGCTGAATCTGGACGGACATCGCGCCGACATTGTGATGATGAAGGCTGCCCGGGCGCTGGCCGCTTTTCGGCAAAGCGAAGTTATTACCAGCTCCGATATCCGGGAAGCAGCTTATCTTTCCCTTCCCCACCGGATGAAGAGGCTGCCGTTTGAAGCAATCGGCGGCGAAAACGAGAAACTTCAAGCTGCCCTGGCGGAGATGACTCCATGAACTTTCAGAATTTTATCGGACATGATGACGCCAAACTGGCTTTGATCCTGAATGCCCTGGATTCCCGCTGCGGCGGTGTTTTGTTCGTTGGCGAAAAAGGCAGCGGCAAATCCACGCTGGCCCGCCTTTTTAAGAACATTCTTCCGCCGGCGACGCCTTTTGTCAATCTTCCTCTGCATGCAACCGAAGAGGCCCTGCTGGGCGGCGTGGAAATGGAAGAGACGATTAAAAACGGCCGGAAAGTTTTGCGCAGCGGTCTTCTGCAGCGCGCCTGCGACGGAGTGGCCTACATCGATGACGTAAATCTTCTCTCGCCGGAAATCATCGCTTTAATTTTGAAGGCCCAGAGCAGCAGAAACTATTTTATCGGCAAGGGAAATCAGTCACGGCGGCCTTTGCAGAATTTCATGCTGCTGGCCAGTATGAATCCCGAAGAAGGATATCTTTCATCCCATTTTCTTGATCGCTTCGGCATGTGTGTTTTCTGGGAAGGAATTCGGGAACGGATGCAAAAGATGGCGGTTA
>DAOUGB010000018.1:0-1912 GCA_034429595.1 Dehalococcoidales bacterium | reverse complement strand
ACCGATGGAGGGGCGAAACTGGACAATTATAGTCTAGTCGCCACCCCCTTTTGACGGGCCGCCAGCTTATGGCTACGAGCCTGGCGCAGGGCCGTTTGTTGCGTCTGTAGCCTGGACAAGTGACGAGCATGTAGGGCAAACCGTACCCTACGCGGCGGGCAGCCCGGCGGCGTTTTTTACCGCGCTGGCAGGGCAAAGCCCGGATTATTATGTTTCTACCGGGGACGTGGTGCTCTACCCGCTGGAAGCGGAGTTTGGCATTTATGACGCGGCAATAGCGCTGTTATCATGTGACACATATCATGTACCGGGCAACCACGAGGAGGACGACTGGGAGGCCGACCCGCCAACCTGGACGCTGTATGATGCTCATTTCGCGGCGCGGCATTTTGTGTTTGACGTTGGGCCGTATCGTTTGATCGGGGTGCATACCCGCGCCGGTCGGCCACCAGACGCGACGGGCAAATGCAGGATTGACGATGCCGAGTGGACGTGGTTTACCGGGCAGCTTGCTGCCCTGGAGGGCCAGATGCCTATCGTATTCGCACACTACCAGAGTTACGATGTGCTAGACAGAGACATGGTTACCACGCTGGCAAACGCCGGGGTAAAATGGTGGTTATCCGGGCACGGCCACCGAGATATGATTTACAGTGACGTTAGCGGCTGTCGGATCGTCACCGGGCCAACATGCTCAGGGACAGGCACGCCGCTCAATCCTCATGGCGGGTATGGATGGCTCGACGTTTACACGGATCGGGTGGTGCTGCATTACAGAGATGCCGCGCCGCCATACAGCGATGTATCAACGGCGATTTATACGCCGCTGACGCTCTTTGTGTGGGATTAGGTAGTTCCGGGAGAACAGTAGTTCCGATAATCGACAATGTCGGTTGAGGGTCAGGAAGATAAGAGCCGGCAGAAAGTCAACGAATTGCTGGGAAGATCTTGATCTACGATCCGGCTACCCGTAAAAGAAATCGGGGTAATGGACCGACAGCCAATCTTCCGTACAGCGGTACTGGCGGGCCAATTCGAGATTGCGGGCAATCGAAACCATCCTGGAGCGGTAATCCTCTTCGGACAACCATCCCAGGATAGACTCTAACTCATCCAGATCCTGGAAAGGGATCATGCCGCGCGTATCGAAGAATTTGCCAATCTCGGGGCAGCCCCAATAGATTGGCACTGTGCCCTGGGAGAAACAGTCGATCAATTTTTCCGTGAACCAGTGATCGACTCTGGAGTTTTCAATAACAATTGAGTAATGGAAATCTCGCAGCGCCGGCGCTTTGCTCTCAAATGGGGACGGGAACATGTCGATCCTATCTCCAAAACGCCGGGTTACCTCGTGGCGCAGCTTATGTCCCGAGAGCAGATCTTTGAATCCGGGGATATGGCTGACCAGCCGGCTTTTAGAAAAGATCCCCCAGTCCTTGATGAATGATCCACCCAGCGGATAAAAAGCAAAAGGCGTCCCGAGCGCAACGAAATCGGGGTGATGGGTCAGGACAAGATCATAATCTCTCCTGGCGGCCACCGCCGCATTGTAATGCCACGGGCGCAACTCGTATGGCTCGAAGAGCATGGCAACCCGCTTCCTGGAGCGATCCATAAGAATATTACGGACGGGAACTGCCGACTTCAGGCGGCAGAGGAAGTCCGTTTCCTCCTTCCTTGATTAGATAGTTGACAAATGACAAATGAAGTGGTATACTTGTTCTATGAATGACACAAGATACCGTCGCAACGCGGGAAGTGTTTATTCCCTGAAATACCACGTCTCCGAAGAATCTGTCAAGAAATACATCGAATTGCAAAAGTCGAGATAACCTATGCTGCGCACGTACAAATATCTCCTTCGCCCAAACACCGAGCAGGCTGAGAAGCTGGACTTTTTATTCTGGCAGTC
>DAOUGB010000017.1:0-58126 GCA_034429595.1 Dehalococcoidales bacterium | reverse complement strand
AGTCACCTAATCTAGAGACTAGAGTATAGGGTATAGGGAGTAGGGATAGGCCGATTCTCCCTCCTGTCCCTCCTTACGAAGGAGGGATGAAGTCTGTACGTAAACAGAGATAGAAAATGTTACCCCATCATTCTCTCCCCTTCGTAAGGGGAGAGTTAGTGAGGGAATGAGAAAAATGGATTATCCTGAAACCTATTACATCTCCCGTAAAGCCGAACTGCTAAAGCAGTTTGAGGAGGAACTGCGGTTATGGAGCCCGTTTATCTTTGCTCCCTACGGGGAGATTAATGCCTACCGGATAATCCAGGACTCCCGCAAGTGTTTTGAGGAGCTTATCCCGCAAATACCCTATATTGGCGGGGATGCTAACCGCCGTACGGAAACGCTTATCCAATCGGTACAGTTCCTCGCCTTTTACCAGGCGATGAAAAAGCACGGTAAAACAGCGGAAGAAGCCGGTAAAATCCTCTTTAACGCATTATCCGCGCGGGCGGAAAAAATACCTGCGAAAACGCTTCCTGAAGGCTGGAAGGACAGGGACGAATATTACCAAATCCGCAAAAAGGGCGCGGCAGAATCGCAGGAAAAGCGTTACCCCGCCGATTACGTTTATGCGTTCGTACCCGGCGACGGCAAGAAGTTCGATTATGGTTATGATTACAGCGAATGCGCTACGGTAAAATTCTTCCGCGAGCAGGGTGCGGATGAATTCATGCCCTTCTGCTGCTACCTGGACTATCCTATTTGCCGGGCCAGAGGTCTGGGTTTAACCCGCACGATGACTTTAGGGCAGGGGAACGCAAAGTGTAACCACCGCTTTTCCCCCGGTAAGGAAACAAAACTTGAATGGCCGCCGCCGTTTTTAAAGAAAGAAACTAAACCTGTAGTCCGCCGGAAGAAGAAAGCTGAAGATATGAAAGCCGTCAACGCTTTTGCGAAATACCTCACCGCCACCCGCTATGAAGACCTGCCTCCCGCCGCCGTCGCTGCCGCCAAGCAGGAAGTGCTGGATAGCCTGGCCACCGCGCTGGGTGGCTCTTCCAGGGCTGGCGTGGCGGAACTCGTGGATATGGTCAAGGAGTGGGGTGGCGCTAAACAAAGTACGGTCATCGGTTATGGTTTGAAAGTGCCTGCGCCCAGCGCCGCCCAAGTCAACGGCACGATGATTCACGCTCTTGACTATGATGACGGTCACCAGGTGGCTTTAGTACACATCGGGTGCGTGGCGGTTGCCACGGCTTTTGCCGCGGCGGAGCGGATGGGTAAAGTCAGCGGCAAGGAATTTATCACCGCTTTGGCGCTGGGGGCTGATTTCGTCTCCCGGTTAAGCCTGGCGAGCAAGCCGGGCGGCAGCATCATTGCCACCGGCTGGCACCCCACGACGCTTTTCGGGTTTTTAAGCAGCGCCGCTATTGCCGGGCGCATCTTCGGGCTGGATGAAGATAAAATGATAAACGCGCTCGGGCTGGCTTATCACCAGTGCGGCGGCGCGGGCTCCGGCGTGGCCGATGGCGCGTTAGCCAAGCGGATGGGGCCGGGGCTGGCGGCTAAAGCGGGCGTGACCTCGGCGCTCATGGCGGAGCGCGGCATCACCGGCGACCGCGACCCGCTGGAAGGCAAGACCGGGCTGTACAAGATGTACATGGGCGGTGATTACGACCCGAAAGCCCTCACCGCCGGTTTGGGAAAGCGGTTCGAGGGCGTGAACATCGGGGATAAGCCTTATCCCTGCTGCGGCCTGACCCACGCCGCTATCGATGCCGTCCTGGCGCTGCAGGCTAAACACAATATTAAGCCAGATAAAATTAAGGAAGTCACCATCGTGGCCAGCCAGTCCGCTTACGACCTTTCCCAGCCGCCGGAGGTCAAGAAAAACCCCCGCACCATCATTGACGCCCAGTTCAGTGTGCCTTACGTGGTGGCGGTGGCGTTAATGCAGGGTCGGGTTGCTGTGGGTGACTTTACGGATGAATCTGTTAAACGGCCGGAAATCCTGAAGATGGCGCAAAAGATAACTACTGTTCTCGATACGTCCATGAACCGCCATGGCGTCGGGCCTTCCACGGTCACTATCACGATGCAGGACGGTAAAATCTATAAGGAACATGTCGAGCATTGCCTGGGCAGTGTGGAACGCCCCATGAGCCTTGATGATATTGCCAGGAAGTTCCGGGAATGCGCCCCCAGTTCCATCAAGCCGCTTTCTAAGGAAAAAATAGAAAAAGTGGTAGATATGGTAGGGCATTTGGAAAAACTGGACGACGCTGCGGAAATAATCCGTCTGCTGGGGTAAATATACAACCTGTCATTCCCGCGAAGGCGGGAATCCGGCATGGGCGTATTTATAAACTTGCCTTAATAGCGGAATTATGAAAGGTAAAAGGGGTATCCAGACGGAGAGGGGCGCCAGCCCCTCTCGAGAAAACCACCTCTCCAAACAACTCCATCAACGATCTAGTTATAGTGCTGTTTGGAGAGGGCAGGGTGAGGTAAGCACCAGGATATTCGCGTTTAATGGCTGTCCCTTAATACTTTACCCGTGGCTTTGTCCTTCCAGTAGGCCCGCTGCTGCACCGGCCAGTTAAAGGAAACGGCGCCGGGGCGGGGACAATCGTTAACGCAGCAGCCGCAGTACCAGCACTCGTCGGGATGCAGTACCACCGGCGGTTTGCCTTTTTCCGGGTTGGGGATATAGACATCAACCTGGCAAACCTCAACACAGTGGTTGCAGCCGTTACAGATTTCCGGATGAAAAATCACGTTGGTGTTGGGGGTGGTTATATTGGGCAGAGCGTATATCTTTTTAGCCATGATAATCTCCTTATTTCTCCTTATAGACACCGGCATAGTCTTTATTGTGCGCCTCGTAGTTGGCTTTCATATCGCCCCAGTAGGTCATGGGCAACTCACCGGCTATCACCTTGCCGTTTTCCATTTTGATAGTGACGAATTTATTCCATTCCGGCGGGTCGGCCGTGGGGTAGTCGATACGGAAGTGATTCAGCATCAGGCTGCTGGCTTGCCGCGCTAATGCCGCGTGCAGGATGATCCGGCCGTGCGTCAGCAGGCTTAAGTCTTCGACGCTGCGCATCAGCTTATGCGGGTCGATGGCGTAAAGCCGGGGGATATGGACTTCTTCGATTTCCTTGAGGGCGTCCAGCCCCATTTTCAGCAGGTGTTCCGTCTTATATTCGCTGCAGAAGTACTGCATGGCGCGGGCGATGCCGGCGTGCAGCTCCTTCCAGTCGATGCCCGTGGTGCGTTTGATGGGCGCGTAAATACGGGCCTTCTCCAGCGTTACCTGGTCTTTGAACGGTTTGGCCTCGCCCACCTGCCGGGCATAGGCCGCGGCTTTTCTGCCGGCGTACCGGCCCGTGGACGCCGCGTATGAATGGTCGCCGGCGGCGTACATGTTCTCCCCGGCCACGTACAGCCCGTCCAGCGTGGTCTTTAAATCCCAGTCGACTACAGGCCCGCCGCCCCCGGCGGTACGCCATTGAGAAGGGCTGTTGCCTTCGATAAAGTTGAAAGCCTGGAGGAGGTGTTTGGCGGGGTCGAATCCCGCTCTTTCGTAGGTATCGGTAATTATTTTACACGTGGATTCCTCGCCGAGCATCAAATCCCACGTAGCTTTACGTTCTTTTTCTGACATCGCCGGGAAATCACCGTAGAAGGGCAGAGCGTATTCGCCGGTTTTTATCCCATTGATGATTTGCTCCATGACTTCCTGCGTCGGCCGCATCGCGCCGCCGTCTATCCAGCCCTGTGTCGGCCACGGTACTTTCTTGCCGTTGTTATCGACGAGCTGGACGTTTTCGTAGCTGGCGTCGGCGGCCCCGCCGTACCAGGTGTGCTTGTAGCCGGTGCCGATGCCCAGCAGGCCCGTGCGCTCCATCAGCGTGAGTTCCGCGCCTGCCCGGAACGCCATGGCATTGCCGTCGCCGGTCATGGTGCGGGAACGGAAGGTGTTGTACCCCGATAGCTCCGTATTCAGCACAAAAAGCGACCAATCGCCGGCGGTGGCGACGACGGCGGCTTTAGACTTGAATATCATAAACTCGCCGGTGCGCCCGTTAAGTCCTGTCGCCCCGATTACCCGGCCGCCCTGGATGCCTTTTTCCGTCAGCAGGCTGGTGACCATTACCCGGTCGAAGATTTGCACGCCCAGCCGTTTGCATTCCTTCTTCAGGGCGGGCTTGAAGGTTGTCCCCCAGATGCGGATGACGACGTTATTCAGTTTGCCTTCCGGGTTGCTGGCCAAAGGTGTTCTGGTCATCGATTCGGCCCCGAAACCGGGGGCGCGGGTGTAACGCGGGGATATCATTATTTTGGTCTTCTCGTCCCGGCCTTCGACACCTATATATTCATCTTTAGTGTCCCGTATTTTACCGCCTATCTGCTCCATCTCCACCAAAGTGTCCCAGTCCTCGCGGCATTGTATCTGGTTGCCGATGCCGTTACAGTACGGCATCCGGGAAATGAGCTGCGCCCATTCATCAGGGTCGACATTGGATAAAGGGTTAGCGGGAACATGGCACCAGTGGTCGCAGCCCGGGCCGCCCGCGCCGCTGCGCTGGACATCCCCCTTTTCCACCAGGGCTACTCTCGCGCCCGTACGCGCCGCGCTGATGGCCGCCCAGCAGCCCGCGATGCCGCCCCCGATAATCAAAACGTCGGTATCTATTTCCTGTTCTTTATCGTAGTGTACCGGGTAGGGCCAGGCCGGTGCTTTGCCGTCTTTTTCCATGAAATCATGCCATCGGGTCATATTCTTTTTCCTCCTTTTTCAATCAGAGAATAGTTATTACTAAAGCAAAACGGCTAAATAGTTGTGTAAGATTGTACTCCATCCGCTATCGCTCATTCAACAAAAATGCAACAATCGGAACTGATTAGCATTTTTTAATTTTTTCCGCTACAATGCCTGGAAAGATTTATTAGGAGGAAGCAAAATGCCTAAAGCAGCCGTGAATAAATATGATAAATACGCCAAAGCCGTGCCTATCAAGGATTTCGATGAGAGCGGTTTCCGCCAGGGGGCCGTGCTGGATAAGAAATGGCTGGGTTTTGATGTTCAGGTCAAATACGGCAGCTATTCGATAGCCGGCCGGATGGGCAAGCCGCCGTACACGCCGCATGTACATGACTTCGACCAGGTGCTGCTCTTCGCGGGGTCAGACATGGACGATATCGGCGACCTTCATGCGGAGGTGGAATTCTGCCTCGGCGATGACCTGGAAACGCACATGATTACCACCACCACCGCCGTGGCTATCCCTAAAGGCACGCCCCATTTCCCCGCCACGGTCAATATCCTGAATAAACCCTTCTTTTACTATGAAATATCCATCACGGATAAATATTCGGAAAAGCCCGTTCTGGTAAAGAAAAGCCCCGGCCCCATCGCCGGCTTCCGGTCGGCCACGCGCAAATACGTCATGCCGCTGGCCTTCGTCCGCAAGGGCGCCTGGCACTATGGCCCCACCAACCGCGACGACGGCGGCGGCCACCTCGCCTTTATCCGCACCAAAGAGGTGGCGGGGTTCGATTTTGTATGTTTGTATGAAAGCATGAAGCGCGGGCCCTACCGCATCTGCCCGGAGCCGGAAAAACATCATGCCCATCCCACCACCCAGATCATGATGTTCATGGGCACCGACCCCTATAATATGGAGGAACTTGGGGCGGAGTTCGAAATTTGCCTGGGCAAAGAGGATGAAAAGCATACGTTTACCAAGTCCACTGCCATCTTGACCCCTCCCTTCCTGCCGCACTGGCCCGGCGGCGTGGTAAAATTAGATAAGCCGATTATCATGTGTGATATCCATCCCTTCGGTAATGACCATTAAGCGGGGTGAAGGACACGGAGAAGTGGCAACATGTAAAAGGGGAGGGGGAACACCCCTCAATATGATTTATGGCTAAACCGAAAGCGAAAGAGTGCTTAAGCTGCTCCCTCGGCCCGCCGGACTGGCATTATCTTTGCCGCCGGTGTAAAATAGAGTTTTCCATGCCGGTGCCCACCGGCCCCGCCGATGAAAAAAGCCGGGTGTGCCCGCAGTGTAAAAGCCCGGAGATAGCCAGGATTAAAACCGTAAAATCGGAGGCTTGCCCGCCCGGCGGCTGATAATTTTCCCCGGCCGTGCGCCGGAGAGAAAAAGGAGGGAAAAATGGCAGTAAAAGTCCTCATCGCTTACGGTTCCAAGTACGGCTCGACCAAAGAAATTGCGGAGAAGATAGGGGAGGCCATCAAACAGGAAGGCCTGGAGGCGGATGTTAAATCTGCCAGAGATATCCCAAGCATTGCCGGTTATGGGGCATTCGTCATCGGCAGCGCGGCCTATATCGGGGGTTGGCGGAAAGAGGTCTCTAACTTCGTTAAAAAGCACGAGAAAACGCTGGCGGAACGCCCGGTGTGGATTTTCTCCTCCGGTCCCGCCGGCAAAGGCGACCCCATCCAGCAGGTGCAGGGATGGCTTTATCCTAAAGCGCTCAAGCCGGTCATCGATAATATCAAGCCAAAAGATGTCACCGTCTTTCACGGGAATATCAGTGTAGAGAAAATGAATGCGATTGAAAAGTGGATGATAAAGCAGGTGAAATCAGAGTACGGCGATTTCCGGGACTGGGAGATGATAGGGAGGTGGGGTAAAGGAATAGCGGCGGCGCTGAAGGGATAAAAATAACCACCCAAACAAAAATCCCCGGCTTTTTACTGATGGGGTGTGGAAAAATCCCCCTCTAACTCCCCCTTAAAAAAAAGGGGAGGACGTCAATACCCCCAAACAGGGTCAAAGCAAAGATGGATTCCCGATTGGATCGGGAATGACGGGTGGGTCAAAAGAAAGGGCGGGTTGAAAAACCCGCCCCTGTAAACTGTTAACCGTGTACTGTAAACTATTAACTTCTAAAGTCCCGCCAGCGCCATGATTTCCGGCACTTTCTTTTCCCAGGCCACCGCCATGATGTGCACGCCCTGGCACATGCCTTTCATCTTTTTAATGAGGTCGGCGGCCATCTGTAAACCTACTTTTTCCCGGTCTTCCTTGGAGGCTTTGGCCATAATGTCAATCAATTCGTCCGGGACGTGGATGCCGGCCACGTTGGCGTTCATGTAACGGGCGCTGCCGGCGTTCTTCAGCGGGATAACGCCTACCATGACGGGCGCCTTGAATTTTTCGACGCGCCGCATCAGTTTTTCAAAAGACTTGGGGTCGTAACACGCCTGGGTCTGGAAGAACTTGGCCCCGGCGGCGATTTTCTTCTGCATCTTGGCAATCTGTAGCTCGAAGGAGGCCTCGGTATTGTTTTCCACTTTAACCACGGCGCCGGGGAAGAAAGCCGGGGCGCCTTTCAGTTCGTTGCCGGAGAGGTCTTTGCCGCCGTTGAGCGTGGTGATAGCCTGTAACAGCGTCACGGAGTCCAGATCGAAAACACCCTTGGCCTGCGGGTGGTCGCCGAGCTGCGGCAGGTCGCCGGTAAGAGCGAGGACGTTCCTGATGCCCAGCGCCCACGCGCCCAGCAAGTCTGATTGTAATGCGATGCGGTTCCTATCGCGGCAGGTCATCTGGAAGATAGGCTCAAGTCCTCCCTGTACGCACATTGAAGAGACCGCCAGGCCGGACATGCGCATAACCGAGCTTTGCTGGTCGGTCACGTTGGCGGCGTCCACTTTGCCCTTGAGGATTTCAATATTTTCATGTATTTCATGGGTATCGGTGCCTTTTACCGGCCCGAACTCGCAGGATACGGCAAATTGACCTGCTTCCAGTTTAGATTGAAGGCTCATGGTTATTTCACCTCCTTGGCCGGATTTGCCTGGGGGGCATCGGTCTTGGCGGGTGCCGCCGCGGCTTTAGGGGCGGCAGCGGCCGGCGGCGGGGGTGGAGCCGGTTTATCGGTAACCCTGCCGGGATTCTCCAGCCCGTAACGCGCCATACCCATCATTTCCGGACGGGGCATCAGTTTCTTGTGGTCGAGCGGTTTCATCAAATCATCTAGTCGGCTCAATAGACCCCGCTCCTTCAAACGGTTATATATCAGTTCCCAGCCGCAGTCGCGGTCTTTGGAAATTTCACACTTGCCTTTGTTCGCCCCGCCGCAGGCGCCGCTGACCAGGCTCTTGGTGCAGGCGGTAATGGGGCAGATGCCGCCGGTGTGCCACAGCAGGCACTGGCCGCATTCGTTGCAGCGTTCGCTGCCTTCCCATTCGCCGCGCTGGCCGCCCAGGTTGACGGTGTTGCAGCCGGGGTAGACCGGTTTATTAACGGCGGCGGCCACGCACTGGATGCCGATGCCGCAGGTCAGCACCAGCACCGCGTCGGCTTCTTTAAGCTGGTCGACCTTGCCCCTTAATTCGGACTTGACGAGGGCTTTGCCGCAGAGAAAATCGACGACCTTGGTGCCGGTCACTTTTTTACCGGCTTCCGTTAGCTTCTGTTTCATTTCGGCTACCTGCTGCGGCCCGCCGCTGCCGGAAGACTCGGCGCAGCCGTGGCAGCCGACGATGAAGACGCTGCTGTCTTTTTCCAGATAAGCTTTTATTTCATCGAACGGCTTTTGTTCTGAATAAATCATCTCTCCTCCTTCAAGCCTACACTACCCGGTATTGTCCAATGTCCCGACCTTTAGGTGTCACGACATGTATCGCGCAGGCCAGACAGGGGTCGAAGGAGCGCACGATGCGTACGATTTCAAAGGGGTTGTTTTCGTCCTTGACCTTCGTGCCGATGAGCGCCTGCTCGATCGGCCCGTGCTGGCCCTGGTCGTCCACGGGGGATACGTTCCAGGTGGTGGGCACCACCGCCTGATAGCTGGCTATCTTCTTGTCTTTAATCTCTATCCAGTGCCCCAGCGCGCCGCGGGAGCCTTCCACAATGCCCATCCCGCTGGCTTCCTCGGGCATGGTATATTCAGCGTAAGCCGGCTGGCCGGGTTTCAGTTGCAGCGCCCAGCCTTCCAGTTGGTCGGCGATGTGCTTGGCGGAGAGCGCCCGGGCCAGGTGCCGCCCGAGGACGGAAAACAGCGCCGCAGGTCCGGCGTTCAGCTTTTTCAGCGAGCCTTCCACCAGTTCTTTCATCTTGGGGTCGCCTTTGGCGTAGGTTACCGCCACGCGGGCCAGCGGGCCTACTTCGTAGACCTTGCCGTCGTAGCGGGGGGCTTTGACCCAGGTATAAGCTCCGGATTTATTGTATTGCGGTACGGTAGCCCCCTGGGAGGGGTGCCGGTTGGTGGTGGCGTCCTCGTACCAGGAGTGCTTGACCTGCTCGGTGATTTTGCCGGTATCCAGTGCGCCGGGTTGCAGGTCCGCGCTGACGGTGCCCTGTTTGAAGAGACGTTCACGGGTGGCGTAATCAGGGTTCTTGCCATCCAGGTCGTACATGCCGTAGGAGAGCAGATTTTTGCATCCCGCGCCGATTTCCGCGTAGTCCAGGTAAGCGCCGGCCACCGCCAGTAAGTCCGGGATATAAACGTTATTCACGAAGTCCTGCAGGATTTTTATCTTCCAGATATAGGCCATCATATTATCGACGGTCGGGACGCTGGTGACGCCGCCGGGCACCATGCCCACGCTGTGCGGTACCTTGCCGCTGAAGATAGCGACGGCTTCCTGCCCGATGCGCCGCATTTCCAGCGCTTTAACGTAATGCGCCACGGCCTGCTGGTTGATTTCCGGCGGCAAGCGGTAATCGCCTTCGTAGCGGGGGAGGAAGGGGTTCAAAGCGCCCCGCTGGATAAAGTCCTTGACGGAATTCAATTGCGAATCATTGCCTTCATATTTGGCAACATCCGCCACGTTTACGTAATCCAGCGCCGCCAGGTGGTAGAAGTGGAGGATATTGTCCTGGACGGACTGCGCGCCGTGTATCAGGTTGCGGATTATCCGGCCGTTGTCCGGTATTTTATCCGCCAGCCCGAAAGCGCTGTCCAGGTTCAAAGTGGCGGCAAAAGCGTGCGACTGCGGGCAGAC
Source organism: Dehalococcoidales bacterium (assembly GCA_034429595.1). Taxonomy (GTDB): domain Bacteria; phylum Chloroflexota; class Dehalococcoidia; order Dehalococcoidales; family RBG-16-60-22; genus RBG-13-51-18. Next base: position 48,156 of record DAOUGB010000017.1, on the reverse strand, counting down.
GCCGCAAATACGCTGGGCGATTAACTGCGCGTCGCGCGGGTCTCGGCCTTTTAGTATCAGTTCGATGCCGCGGAACAGGTTACCGGTAGCATGGGCGTCTTTGACCACGCCGTTCTCCACGACGCATTCGATTTTCAGGTGGCCTTCTATCCTCGTAACGGGGTCGATAACGATTTTACCCATTACTTCACCTCCTTCTTCGCCCAGTAAGCGCCGACCACCGGCAGCTCGACATCGACGAGTTTTTCATAGAAAGGAGCCGTTTCGTTGGGGAACTCGGGCTGGGTACAGCCGTTGCACGGCGCGCCCGCCCCGATAACCCAGTTGGTGCCGCTGTTCCATCTTCTTAACGGGCAGTCCGCGTGGGTGATGGGCCCTTTGCAGCCCAGTTCGTAAAGACATCCCTCGTCGCCGAATTTCCTGGCGAATTTGCCTTCATCGAAATAGGCGCGGCGGGGGCAGTTTTCATGTATCAGCTTGCCGTAGAAAGCCTTGGGCCGTAAAAAGTCGTCCAGTTCTTCGGCTTTGGGCAGGCCGTTGAGGATGACGCCGGCTACCGTCCCCACGAACCAGTCCGGGTGCGGCGGGCAGCCGGGCACATTGATGAGCGGCTTTTTGATGCCATTGGCTTCCAGCACCTTCTGGACGGAAGTGCATTTGGTGGGGTTGGGCGGAGCTGCCGGAATGCCGCCGAAAGAGGCGCAGGTGCCGATGGCGATAACCGCCAGCGCGTCCCGGGCAAGCTCGGTAACTCGCTGCAGCATGGAAACCGGTTGGCCGTCCCGCTCGCCGACCGCTCCGAATACCGATTCCGTATCCATCGATACGGCGCCGTCTACCACCAGTACGTATTCGCCTTTCTGGCGTTTGGCGGTATCCTCCATCACTTCTATCGCCATTTCTCCGGCCGCCGCCATGACGACCGGGTGGAATTTGAGATTAATGTGCACGCCGGGGGCTATCTGGTCGATGAGCACATTTTTGATGGTGGGACTGGCTGCGTTCAGCATGGACACAGCACAGCCGGTACAGGCGGCTGCCTGAAAATATATTACCGGAAGTTCCTTAACCATCGGGTTAGCTCCTTTCTTAAAAAACGTAGATTCGGGGAATGATATTTAATTATACAGGAAAAGATAGATGCAATGGAAAGCGTGGGAAACACTAATAATTATACCCGAGGACTAGGCCATTAGTACAAGTATTATTTATGGTCAAAATCCCCCTGTTTTTACTTTTATAGGGGACTAAATGGGATTTTACTCTTGATTTCATTTATAACTTCATCAATATTAGTTAAAACTTCGCTATTTGTAAATCTTAGTACATTCAAATTTAGACTTTTAAAATAATCATCCTTATTTCGGTCATTTTCCTGGATTTCTCTATTAAGGTGTATTTCCCCGTCCACTTCAATAACAAGCTTTGCCTTTAAACTATAAAAATCTACAATATAGGCACCCAGAGGCTTTTGCCGGCAGAATCGATAACCTTTAATTTGCCCCCTGTTGATTCTCTCCCAAAGGCGTTTTTCAGCTAAAGTCATATTTTCTCGAAGTTCTCTGGAAGGCTCTTTTAGTTTTGAGTAATAGGGTAGCACAAAATCCCTCTCTAACTCTCCCTTAGAAGGGAGAGGATGATAGTGCAAACCTTTTACACGCGGGTTAGGCTAATCTTTCCCCCTTTTAAGGGGGAGAAAGGGGGATTTTGTATTTATTAATCGGCTATCGCCTTCGCCACGATTTCCGCCAGGTCCAGCACCTGGACTTGGCCGGCCTCTTTGTCTTTCAGCCCGTCATCGAACATCGTCATGCAGTACGGGCAGCAAACACAAATGGCTTCCGGTTTCTTTTCCAGGGCTTCGGTCACGCGCGCCACGTTAATCAACTCGCCCTCATTTTCTTCCATCCACATCCGGCCGCCGCCCGCCCCGCAGCAAAAGCCTTTGTCCTTGTGGCGGTCCATTTCCGCGGGTGCTTTACCCGTCGCGGCGGTGAGGGCCTGGCGCGGGGCGTCGTAAAGTCCATTGTACCGGCCCAGGTAGCAGGAATCATGGAAGACCACGTTCCCGAGGCCGGCGGGCTTGAGCTTCAGTTTGCCCTGCTTGATGAGATTATTGATGAATTCCGTATGATGAATGACTTCCAGTTCCGCGCCGAACTGTTTATAATCGTTCTTTAAAACGCTGTAGCAGTGCGGGCACTGGGTGATGATTTTTTTCACGCCCTTATCGGCGTACAGCTTGATGTTGTCTTTGGCCATGCGCTCGAAGATGTACTCGTTGCCGAGCCGCCGCAGGCTTTCCCCGCAGCAAAGCTCGTCCCGGCCCAGCGTGCCCCAGGCAACACCGGCTTTATCCAGGATTTTCGCCATCGAAAGCGTGGTCTGCCGGTTCCGGGCGTCGAAAGCCCCGGCGCAGCCCACGTAGAACAGGTATTCCGTCTGGCCGGCCTCGAAAGGTTTGACGCTGATATCCGCCGCCCACTTGGTGCGTTCGGCGGGGGCGATGCCCCAGGGATTGCTCCGCTGCTCCATATTCTCGAAGAACAGCAGCAGCTCTTCCGGGAATTTCGATTTCATTTCTACAAGATTACGGCGCATATCGACGATGCGCGGCACATGTTCGATAAAGACCGGGCAGACCTCCATGCAGGCACCGCAGGTGGTACAGGCCCAGATGGCTTTTTCCGTCACGCTGCCTTCGCCGCTATCCCCGATGAGCGGTATTTCCGGGTGGCCGTCCTTCCCGGCGTTTTTCAGCAGATTCATCTTAATATCATGGATGACGAGACGGGGCTGCAGCGTTTTGCCCGTGTGGGTGGCCGGGCAGTTATCCGAGCAGCGCCCGCACTCGGTGCAGGCGTAGGAATCGAAAAGCCCCTTCCACGTAAATTGCTCCACCTGTCCCACCCCGTAGGTATTACCTTTTTTAAACTCTTCCCTCGACTGCGTTTTTACTTTTTCCAGGTTCTTGAAGAAGCAGTTGGGGATAGAGGTCAGAACGTGCATGTGCTTGCTGTACGGCAGATAGTTCAGGAAGGAAAGCAGCACGATGGCGTGTATCCACCAGAAGACCCGCTCCGCCGTGTCCAGCCCGCCCGCCCCGGACGGAATCAGGGACGCGCCGAAGTTGGATATCGGCATATATTTGGCGGCTCTTTCTGTCCCCGCGGCGATTTCACTGGCGTTCATGCCGAAGTAAGCGAGCATCAGGACAGCCACCATGCCGAGGATGACAAAAGCGTCCCGGCTTTTCGCTTCGGTGTAGGGTGGCGGGAAGGTAAAGCGGCGGATAACCGCCAGGATGACCGAGAGCAGCGCCAGCGCCGACACGATATCGAAGATGCAGACGAGCGTAAAGTAAGCGCCGTCCGGCAGGTTGGCGAAGCTTACGTCCGGGAAGAGCCCGTTTAGTAAAAATTCCGTGTTGGAAATGAGCAATACCATGAACGCCCAGAACAGCACGAAGTGGTTGACCCCGAAAGGCTTTTTCACCACCCGCCGCTGCCCGAAGGCGTAAAACAGCATGTTCCCGAAACGTTTGAAGAAAGCGTTGAAACGGTTATCCGGCCGGCCGTTCAAGACCAGCCCGAAGCGGCGGTAACAGCTATAGGCGAAGAAAGCCACCGCCAGCACGAACACTATTGCGAACGCGATTATATTTGCCATTATTTAGTTCGCCCTTCTTCAGTTTCTCCCTTTGTAAAAGGGAGATTAAGAGGGATTTTGTTCTTCATTACTTAATCTTTCCCCTGGCGACTCCGGCTTTCTCATGCCGCGCTTCGCGGACGTATTTCGTTATTGCCGGCACTATCTGAAAAAGGTCGCCGACGATGCCGAAGGTGGCGGCTTCAAAAATCGGCGCCTGCTTATCGCGGTTGATGGCGATGATAACATCGGAGTCCTGCATGCCCACCAGGTGCTGGATGGCCCCGCTGATGCCGCAGGCGATGTAAATCTTGGGTCTTACCGTCTTGCCGGTCTGCCCCACCTGTCTTTCCAGGGGCATCCACCCCGCCTCTACCGCCGCGCGGGAGCAGGCAACCACCCCGCCCAGTTCATCCGCCAGCTCCTGGAGGATTTTATAATTTTCCGTATTGCACATGCCGCGCCCGCCGGAAACGATAATGTCCGCCGCGCCGATATCGACGCTGTCCAGCTTTTCATCACCGATGATTTCCAGCACTTTGGCGGCGATGTCTGCTTCTTTAATGGGCACTTGTTCGCGGATAATCGTGCCGGTACGGGAGGGGTCTTTAGCGGGCATCGGCATCACGTGCGGCCTTACCGTGGACATTTGCGGCCGCGTATATTCCGTTAAAATGGTGGCCATGATGTTCCCGCCGAAAGCGGGACGGGTCTGTAACAGGAACCCTTTATCATCGATGGACAGCCCGGTGCAGTCGGCGGTCAGCCCGGTCTGTAATTGGGTGGCCACCGCCCCCGCCAGGTCCCGGCCCAGCCCGGTCGCGCCGACAAGCACGATTTCCGGCTTGTATTTTTCAATCAGGTAAACCAGCGCTTTATAATATGATTCGGTACGGTAATAGTGGAAAACGGGGTCGTCAACCAGGTAGACCTTGGCCGCGCCGTAAGTAAACGCTTCTTGAGCCAGGGGCTCCACCTTTTCCCCGATGACTAACGAGCATAGTTCCGCGTTCCGTGCTTTGGCCAGTTCCGCGCCCACGCCCAAAAGCTCCCAGGAAACTTCCGCCGGATGTCCCTCGGTATGCTCCGTAAAGACCCAGACGCCTTTATATTCCTTGAGTTTAGCCAGACGAGGGTCTTCTTTTTCGGGTTCTTCTGCGGCAGGCTGGGTGGCTTTCTGCTTCGCCATCTCATCGAGGATTTTCTGCTCTTCCGGCGTGTAGTAAATCTCGATTGCCTGGGCGGGGCAAACCTTGACGCAGCGCTGGCAGCCGGTGCATTTCTCCAGGCCGATGATGGGCTCGCCCCTGTCGTTCATCGTGATGGCGTCGAAAGGGCACTCGCTTTCACAGCGGGCGCCGCAGGCGATGCATTTGCCGGTCAGCAGTCTGGCTTTACCGCGCGGTCTTTTAATTTTCTTCGGTTCTTCGGTCATTTTTTATCATAAGGACAATAAGTCCTTTTCTATCATCCGGCTAATCAATTTCTTGGCTACTTCTTCCGGCTTGTCCGCTTCCGTGCCGATGATTTCGCCTTTAGTTCTCTCCGGCGAGAATATCTTGCGCACCTGCGTGGCCGACCCCTTGAGGCCGATGGTAGCCTCGTTCATCTGCATGGTCTTGTTGTCCCAGGTGGTTATCGGAGCATCTTCCGCCGCCAGCCGCATCGGCACGTTGGGGTAGCGCGGCGTGTTTATTTCCCGCAGCACCGCTATCATCACGGGCAGGGGAGCGGTAACGATTTCATGCCGGCCTTCCAGCTTGCGCCGGACTTTAATGACTTTGGAATTGAGGTCGACCTCTTCCACGCGGTCGACTAACGTAAGCTGTGAACAGCCGAGTCGGGGGGCGATGCCGGGGCCTACCTGCGCCGTGTCGCCGTCGATGGTCTGGCGGCCGCACATGACGATGCCCAGTTCTTCTTTTTCCGCCAGCTTCTTGATGGCACCGGTCAGCACCATACTGGTAGCCAAGGTATCCGCCCCGCCGAAGGCGCGGTCGCTCAAAAGAATGGCCTCATCCGCCCCCTGGGCGATGGTCTTCCTTAGCGTCACCTCCGCGCTGGGCGGCCCCATGGAAATCACCGCCACTCTAAAGCCGTACTTGTCTTTCAGCCGCAGGCTTTCTTCCAGGGCGTGTGTATCATAGGGGTTCATGATGAAAGGAACGCCTTCACGTATAAGGGTGCCGGTAACGGGGTCTACTTTGACCTGCGTTGTATCGGGGACCTGTTTGACGCAAGTGACGATTAACATTCAAAAACTGCGCTTTTCATTTGTCTAAAACTATCAAAGATAATAGCACAAGGATGTCGTTTTGGGCAAATCCGGCGTAACTAGAACTCCCCCAACCTTTTTTTGCCGCCCTTCTCCCCGCCGTGTTACACTAAACATATGAAAATCCTTGTCACCAATGATGACGGCATTACTGCCCCCAGCCTGTGGGCGCTCGTGGCGGAATTGCACAAGATAGCGGATGTCTTCGTGGTCGCTCCGGACAAGGAAAGAAGCGCCATCGGCACGGCGGTAACGCTTTTTAATCCGCTCCATGTTCAGGCGTTCGCCTCCCCCGTCAAGGGCGTGACCGCTTATGCTGCGGACGGCACCCCCGGCGATTGCGTTATCCTGGCCCACGGCAAACTGGTCAAAGGCCTGGATATGGTCGTTTCCGGCATCAACCCCGGTCTGAACTTCGGGGAAGATGTCTATATTTCCGGGACGGTGGGCGCCGCTATGCAGGGCTATTTCCGCGGCCTGCCCGCCCTGGCTGTTTCCGCGTATCCGGGGAGCCAGACAGCCTTAAGTACCGGCGCCGGGGTTGCCGCGGCGCTGGTGCAAAAAATGGCGGCGGAGGGCTTTCCCAGGATTTTCTTGAATCTCAACATACCGGATGTGCCGCTGGAGAAAATCAATAGCGTCAGGATTACCCGCCTTGCCCGCTCCAGCCATATCAACACGGTCACCGAAGATAACCGGGGCGAGTTGAAGCAGTATCGCCTGGTGCGGGAAAGGCTGGCTGAAGCCGGCAGTGACGGCACGGATATCCAGGCCATCATGCAAGGCCATATCTCTTTAACCCCCCTTTATACCTCCCTCCTCGATAAGCCGCCGCAGCCGTTGCTGAAAAAGCTGGCCGCCTCGCTTCTCAACGATGTCAAAAAGGTTTAAAATAGGCTACGTATGCAGCACCACATCGGCACGGACATCATAGAAATCGACCGCATCCGGCAGGCCATCGAACGCTACGGGGAGCGGTTTTTGAACCGCGTCTATACCAAAGACGAACTGCGGATTTACGGCCACCATGCGCACTCGCTGGCGGCCAGCTTTGCCAGTAAAGAGGCTGTCATGAAGGTGCTGGGCACCGGCAACCGCGGCGTGGCCTGGCGGGAAATCGAAACGCTTTATCACCCCACCGGCAAGCCCCTTATCCGGCTCAACGGGCGCGCCAAGAAAGTAGCGGAAGGACTGGGCTTAAAAGAAATTGATGTTAGTCTTTCCCACAGCCGGGAAAACGCTATTGCCGTGGCGATTGGGGCGACCTAATTCCGGCATGTCATTGCGAGGAGCACATTCGCTTCGCTCAGTGTAAACTCCGCGACGCGGCAATCTCCTGGCTCCAACAGTGAGATTGCTTCGCCTCCCTGGCTACGGTCGGGGATGGTCTCGCGACGACGGCGCTTTTCACCCCTCCCAGACCACTTCCCCCCCGATTATCGTCGTTTCAACTTTAATATCCATCAGTTTTTCCGGCGGCACGGTCAGCGGGTTATCGCTTAATACTGCCATGTCCGCCAGTTTCCCCGGCGCAATAGAGCCTTTGATGTTTTCTCCAAAAGAGGCGTAAGCAGCGTTGAAGGTATATAATTCCAAAGCCTGTAGAACGGGAATGCGTTCCTCCGGCAATAGCACCTGCCCGCTGGCCGCCTGCCGCGCCACCGCGCCGTAGATGCCTGTCATGGGGCTGACCGGCGCCACCGGCGCGTCCGATGCGGCGGCCACTTTTATCCCCGCCGCCAGCGGCGTTTTTATCCGGTAAAGCCAGGGCAATTGGCTCTCGTCTACCGTGGCGAGATACCTTTCTCCCTGGTAATAAAGCGCGGAGGGATGGGTTACGATTATCGCGCCCAGCTTTTTAATGCGTTCCATTAACGGCGGCGGGCACTCCCCGCAGTGCTCGATGCGGTGGCGCCGCCCGTCCGTTGGCGAGGTTTTATTGGCGTGTTCGAGGGCTTTCACAACCGCTTCAACCGTTTTTTCCGCCACGGCGTGAAAAGCCACCTGCCATCCCTCACGGTGACATTCCAGCACCTGCCGGTTCAGCTCTGCCTGGTCGGGCTGGATATCCAGTATGAATTTGGCCGCCCCCAATTGCATCAGGTTATCGCCGGAGCCGGTCTTGAGTCCCCTTTTCTGGAATTCCTGCCGGTGCGGGGAGCCGGCCATCAGCGTTACCCGGCTCCGCAGTTGTTGGTTTAAAACAAAGCCGCAGACTGTTTCCCATCTGTTCGTATCGTTATTGACGGTGGCGTCCTGCACCGAGGTTATGCCGTTGGACAGGAAAAGCTCGTTGGCCAGAGCGAGACCATTTTCCAGTTCCTGCTCTGTCATATTCGGCATGACGCTGCTTCGGATGTGGCTCAACATGTCGATAAGGATGCCGTTCGGCTCGCCGGTTTCAAGGTCGCGCTCGATACGCGCGCCGGGCGGCTCCGGGGTCTCTTTATCGATGCCGGCCAGGGACAGCGCCAGGCTGTTCAGCACGCAGGCGTGCAGGGAGCGGTGACTTAAGATAACCGGGTGGTCCGGGGCGGCTTCATCCAGGTCCCACCGGGTGGGGCAGCGCTTTTCCGCCAGGTAAAACTCGTTGTAATCAGTGCCGCTAACCCAGGCGCCGGGCGGCGTATTGGCAACCTTTTTGCGGATGGCTTTTTTAATATCATCGATGGAGCGTACCGCCGCCGGGCTGACGTCCACGCTCAACAGTTTTTTAATCAGGGAAAAAAGGTGGATGTGGGCATCGTTAAAGCCGGGCACGACCGTTCTGCCGGCGCAATCGATGACCCTGGTGTAACGCCCGGTCAATCTCTCCGCTGCGCTGTTACTGCCCGTGAAAAAGATGGTATCCCCATCCACCGCCACCAGTTCGGCGGCAGGCTGCGCGGCGTTCAGCGTGATTACTTTGGCGTTTTTCAATAGCAAGCTGGAAGGCATTGTATAATAACCCCGTAAAAGATAAACTATATGTAAGTATACTACGGATGAAGCCTTGAGTTAAAAAGGAACAGTAATGGAAACGGAGAAACTGGCGCAAAAGCTTGCGGACTGGATTAAAGGTAAAGTGGAAACTGCCGGTTGCAAAGGCGTGGTGTTCGGGATGAGCGGCGGCATCGATTCCTCGGTGGTGGCGGCGCTCTGCGCCAGGGCTTTCCCGCTTAATCTCCTGGGCTTGATGATGCCCTGCCACAGCGACGATATAGACCGGGAGCACGCGGAAGCCGTGGCCAAAAAGTTCTCCATCCCCGCTAAACTCGTTGTCCTGGATGATATTTTCGATGACTATCTGAAAATCCTGCCGGATTTTAAGCCGGAGGTGTCTTTGAATCGGCTGGCGCAGGCAAATCTGAAAGCCAGATTGAGAATGGTCACGCTGTACTATACGGCCAACCAGCTGAAATACATGGTCGTCGGCTCCGGCAACCGTTCCGAGCTTACCGTGGGCTATTTCACCAAGCACGGCGATAGCGGCGTGGATATCCTGCCGCTGGGCAACCTGGTAAAGCGAGAAGTGCGGGAGCTGGCGCGCTTTCTCAAGGTGCCGCCGGTGGTTATCGATAAGCCGCCGACCGCGGGCTTGTGGCCGGGCCAGACGGACGAGGCCGAGATGGGGTTTACCTATGAAGCCCTGGATGAATATATCCTCACGGGCCAGGCCCCGGAAACGCTGAAGAAACGCATCGACGCGATGCGGGCCGGCAGCGCCCATAAATGCGCCACCCCGCCGGTGCCGGAGTTTTAGCTTGAGTTTATAGTTGACAGTCTACAGTTGACAGTTGTTAGCGATTCGTTTTTAGTTTTTAATAAAAAATTTTTTCTCAAACAATTCGTAGCTATTTAGCTACGAATATTTGTTTTTTGAATTATGGTAAATAGCTTCATTTTTACTGATTTGTTTTTATTTATATTAAGTTATTAAGGAGCTTTTCCGACTCTTTTTCCTCTTATCCCTCTCCTCGTTGACAAGGAGAGGGAAGATTAATAGTGCGGTATGAGTATAAAAGGGTAGTAAAAAAATGTAAAGGGGATTTTGTCACTCTTTACCTTTAACCATTCCGTTGAAAAACGTAATCCAGTGATTAGGGGTTGCTTTATTTACCTTTTCTCCTGAGAATTATTATAGAGTATTAAGTTCAGCAATGGCTCTTTTTACCCATTTACGTGCCACAGTATATATTGAGCTTTTAAATGAATACAAAAATGACTATAAAATCAGTGACCGAGTTTATCCAGGAAGCTTAAAGGGTATTTTGGAATCAGCCAAAAGAGAATATGAATTTGGTTTAATCCCAAATATTAAATTTATCATATCAGCAGATACTCTTTCAGATATGTTAGAACAAGCAGAATATTTATTAAATAACGAATTTAAAGACCCGGCTTGTGTGATTATTGGTGGAGTCCTTGAACAGGCGTTAAAAACAATAGTTGAAAATAAGTATCCCACGTTATCAGCAAACAAATATATAGGGCTTGGAAAGATAAATGAAGATTTATATAAGGCGTTGGAATATGATAAAGTAACATATAAATTTATAGATTCATATTCATCAATAAGAAATTCTGCTGCACATGGAAAATATGACGAATATAATGCCGACCAAGTTAAAGAATTTTTAAATTTCACCAAAAGACTAATTAGCGAGAAATTTAAGGTATAGTCCATTCATCTTAAATTTGCCTATTAGTGGATTCTCAAGCAGGTCGGGAATGACGGGAGAAGAAAAGGTACACCCCCTCACTCTTATCTCTCCCACAAGGGGAGAGAAGATACGGATTCTTCGCTTCGCTCAGAATGACAAAAGGTTTCTACTTTTAATCTGTGTTTTTGAGATTTGAGACTTGATTTTTTAGATTGTACCAAGGCATAGATAGGGATTGCCACGCCTTTCGTCCCGATTACATCGGGACTCAATGGCTCAGAATGACACAAGGTTTGACACTGGCCGTTCAAAAACGGTAATCTGAAATCAGTCCCACCGGCTGCTAAAAAAATCTTCCGGTTTTAGTCTTTAACCAGGGTGAAGCTATGCGTAATATTGGAGTTGTAATCACGAAAATACAAAGTGGCTTCATTATCCTGGAGGGTCACATCCACAAATCCGGTCCCACCCGATAGCTGCCAGAGGCTGGCTGGAGATATGTAGGTGGGCGGCGGGTCCGGAACACCGCCAAAAGCGCCGGAGACTACGTAGGTGACATTCGAGTGCCGCAGAAGCTCCTGGTAATGGTTGTGGCCGGAGAATACGATATCCACGCCGTACTTTTCAAACAGCGGCGTCAGCGCGGCAATGGTCTCCGGGTTATCATACCAGTTCCAACCCATCACAGTGGTACCGGAAGAATAGTAAAAGCCGTGGCTCATGACGATTTTCCAGTCCCGGTCCGGTACGCTGGCAAGCTGGGTTTCCAGCCAGTCCGCCTGCTCTCTGGTAAAAGTCTCGGCGCTCCATTCGATATCCAGCAAAAAGAAATGCACATTGCCGGCATCGATGCGGCGCCAGAGTCTGGAGGCATCCGGTGATTCAACTATTGCCGGGCCGCCATAATACAAATAGCGGCTTAACCCGCCGCAAAGCGTATCGTGGTTACCGGGGACAAAGCGCACCGGGACAGCATTGGCGGCAGCCGAGAAAGCTTTTAACGCTGCCTCCCACTGCGTATCTTTGAATCCATATTCCACGAGGTCGCCCAGGAAAAAGAACATATCGTACTTGTTGGCGGGGTCGCCTATCCGGTCGAGCATGGCCATCGTTTTATCGGGGCTGTTGGTACCGGCGCCGAAGTGGGCATCGCTGCCGACCGCGAAATGGAGATTTTGCCCGGTGATATCGGGTACGGGGAGCTGGGTAACGGGCGGGATATCTTTTGATGGAGGGAAAACGCCTAACAGGACAAAGCTGAAAGAAAACAGCGCGATAAATATTACGGACGCAACCAAAAGGAAACCGGATAGTCCCTTCTTTTCCCGTCCCTTAAGATGAAGCCGCCAGTACCAGAACAGCAGCCCGGTAAAAGTAAGGCCCAGGGCAATAATGAAAAGAAATGCATAGAGCGAAATGGGGGTTACACGAAACAGGCCAAACGTGCCGTGGCCGCCCAGTAACCAGCCGGCAAAGCCGAACAAAAATATCACGGCAAGAATACCCAGCGGGAAAAAGAACGATTTTAGTGTTCTAATGGCTTTGCTCGAGTTATCAGATTTCAGTGGGGACCGCCTGTGATGAGTATATTCTTTATTAATACGATTTTAACATATGGCGGTATTAGGTACAATTTTAAGAAAATTGCCATACAGAGGCCAGAGGCTCGCCAGGATAATCAACAGATTCCCTGGTAACGGATTTTTCGCGGCGTTCAGAATGACAGCCAAGTTTTTTATTTTTGATTTTCTCGACCTTTGTCCCTCTTATCCCTCTCCGTTTGTTCACCCTCTCCTAACCTCTCCCGCCGTACACGGGGCTTTGTATCAAAAGTCATTCTGAGGAGTGAAACGACGAAGAATCCGTGCCCGGCAAAGTAGCTACGGATTCTTCCCCCGATTTGCATCGGGGTCAGAATGACTATAATATGAACATTTTTGATACAAGGCTCATCGAGGGAGAGGAATGACGATTATAAAATCCTCTTCTGCTTCTCCCTTGACAGGGAGAACGATGCATCTTGTTCATTTTAGTTTTCACATTATGACCCTTAATATGAACTGAAAGGATCATGGATTCCCGATCAGGTCGGGAATGACGAATGAGGAACGGATTTTTCGCGGCGTTCAGAATGACAAGACGCTCTATGTTTGACACTGGCCGTTCAAAAACGGTAATCTGAAATCAGTCCCATTCAAGTACAGGAGGCGAGCATGAAAAAAGTAGCTGTAGTCGGCGTGGGCGAAACGAAGTTCACCGGCCCGCAGACCAAGACGGAGGTGGAACTCTTCGCGGAAGCCGCTACGGAAGCCATCGCGGAGTCTAATCTCAAACCGGCGGACATCAAGGCCCTGTTCATCGGCAACGCCCTGGGCGACTTCGATGAGGGGCAGGGGATGGCGGCGGCTTACTGCGCGGAGAACATCGGCTGTCTTTACGTCCCCGCCAACCGCTACGAGGGCGCCTGCGCTTCCGCCAGCATGGCCGTCCGTGACGCTTACATGTGGGTGGCCTCCGGTTATTACGATATCGTCATCGCGGGGGGCATCGAGCGCGCGGCGACGATGGGCACGGGGCTGGCCACGCGCACCTTCGCCATGTTCTCCGATGCGCGTTATGAGTATCCCGCCGGCGTAACGTTCCCGGCGGTCTTCGCCATGCTCACCCATCTTTACGCGGATACCTATAAGATACCGCTCCAAAGGCTGCGCGAGCAGATGGCGCGGGTGACCATGCAGTCGTACAAGCACGGCGCCATCAATCCCAAGGCGCAGTTCTTCGGGAAGAACGCGGATATTACCATGGAAAAAGTGCTGGGCAGCTTCGTGGTCTGCGCGCCGCTGACTCTCCACGATTGCTGTCCTTTCTCGGACGGCGCGGCGGCGGTCGTTCTGGCCTCGGAAAAGGTCGCCAAAAAGCTGACGAAAAAACCGGTCTACATCACCGGGGTCGGCCAGGCGTCCTGCGGCCCGCTCATCAACCAGAAAGACTATTTACCGAGAATCCGGGCGCGGGAACTGTCTTCCCAGCAGGCCTATAAAATGGCCGGGCGCAAACCGGAGGACATCGATATCTGCGAGCTGCACGACTGCTTCAGCATCGCCAGCCTGATTGCCGCGGAAGGGCTCGGCTTCTTCGATTACGGGAAGTCCGGCGAGGCCTGGGAAAAAGGCGAGGCGGATATCGGCGGGAAAGTGGCCATCAATCCCTCCGGCGGCTTAAAGTCCAAGGGGCATCCCATCGGGGCCACCGGCGCGGGCCAGGTCTACGAAATTGCCAAACAGCTCCGCGGCGAGGTAGAGCCGGGACGCCAGGTGCCGGATGCTAAAATCGGCCTGACGGATACCCTCGGCGGCGACGGCGGCACGCTGGTCAACATGATTTTTGAAAGGGGCTGGTAGAAAAATGGAACAGAAACTATATTTCAAAGACTACAATGAAGCCCTGAAACAGAATAAACTGCTCGGTTTAAAATGCAAGGCCTGCGGCGCCCTCACCGTGCCGCCCAAGATGGCCTGCCGCCAGTGCGCCGGTACGGATATGGATGTCGTGGAGGTAAAGGGGAGCGGTAAAATCCGCACGTTTACCACCGTTTTCGTGGGGGCGGAGGGGCGCGAGAGCGAAGTGCCTTATATTATCGTCCTGGTGGAACTGGAAGAAGGCCCCTGGCTCATGGGCAACCTTGAAGGCATCGACCCCAAGTCCGCCACGATGGAAATCATCGGTAAGAAAGTAAAAATGGGTAACAAGGTCTTCCCCGGCGATAAATATTCCGCCGGCGAGGCCGCCCGGCCGCTGTTCACATTACAGGGATGAGGGAATAGGGAATAGAGGCGAGGGTGTAGAATTGAGAAATAGTAACTTTGCCTGTTTCCTTTTACCGGTCATTCCCGCGTAGGCGGGAATCCACTTAAAAACTAATAATTGATGGATACCGTTTGTGGATTCTGACCTGCGTCAGAATGACAATGGGGAGAAAAAGGGTAGACTGCTGTAAACTGATAACTGTCTACTGTAAACTATAACCATGTCAGATAAAAAAGTAGAACAATACCGGGTGGATATCCCCGTCACCATCGACCGCGCGGCGCTGGTCAAGCAGTTCAATAACGAAAGAACGCGCCCGATGCTGGAAAAGGTTATGGACGAACTTATCCCCATGGCGCAGGCCGCCGTCCGCGCTAAAGGGCTATACCGGCTTGCCTGTGTCGGCGTCAGGGGCGACGACTGGGTGGAAATCGACGGCATCAAGTTCACCAGTAGAGTATTGAGCCAGAGCCTGGCGGAAACCGGCACGGTTGTCCCTTATATCTTTACCTGCGGTAAAGAGCTCGATGAACTGCCCGTCTCGTCCAAAGAATACCTGCGCTATTACTGCCTGGACCTCATCAAAATGCACGCGGCCATGCAATCGGCCAATTACTTTATGAATTACCTCAAGGAACAGTATAAACTGCCCAGGACAACGCACCTTCACCCCGGCGAGTTTACGGACCTGCCCATCGAACAGCAGGTGCCGTTATTCGCGCTTTTTCATGATACGGAAGCGGCTATCGGGGTCAAGCTTACCCCCAACAAGACCATCCACCCCGTAAAATCCGGCTCCGGCCTGCTTTTCTATAACGGCACCAGCTTTGAAAGCTGCCAGTTATGTTTACAGCCCCGCTGCGCGGGCCGGCGCGCCGCTTACAATCCGGCGCTGGCAAAGCAGTTCGGGATATTCCAGGCGGATGTGAAAAAGTGATGGAAAGATATAACCGGCACTTGAGGTTCAAATCCGTGATGAACTTCCGCGATATCGGTGGGTACAGGGCGCAGCAGGGTAAAACGGTTGCCTGGCGGCGGTGCTTCCGCAGCGGGGAGTTCCGCAACCTGACCCACGACGACCTGCAGCGGCTTACCGGCGAGCTGGGTGTGGTATCTGTCATCGATTTAAGAAGCGAATTTGAACTGAAGAACCACGGCAAAGGCCTGCTGGAAGGGGCGGATATAAAGTACCGCAACATCGCTTTTATGACCGACGACGACCCCGGGGGCAACACCAGCCGTTACGCACATTGCACTAATATGGGCGAGTTTTACCTGGAAATGGCGCGGCAAAAGGATTACGGCCAAAAAATCGCCGAAGCGCTGGAAGTAATCGCCGACTCGCAGAACCACCAGCTGGTCTTTCATTGCGCCGTGGGCAAGGACCGCACCGGCATGCTGGCGGCGGTGCTGTTAAGCCTGCTGGGCGTGGCGGAAAAAGACATCATCGATGATTATACGCTCTCCGAGCCGTATATGGACGAATTGCTGGCAAGACTTAAAAATAATCCCCAAAAAAACGACCCCCCATTGGATATCCCGGAATATTTCTGGAAAGCCTCGCCGGAATCCATGGCGCTGTTTTTAGCCACGCTGCGCCGGGAATACGGCTCGGTGGAAGGCTATCTGGAGTCCGCCGGCGCCGAAGCTACACTGGCGGAACGGCTAGCCGACGCTTTACTGGTATAACCCTCTCTCACTTTTCACGTCCGTTGGATATATCATGGCTAAAGAAAATTCCCGTTGCGTAGCATTTGAATATATCCTCAATTTCCGTGACCTTGGCGGGTATAGAGGGCTTGATAGCCGTATGATAGCCTGGCGGCGATATTATTAGGCGTTCTGGGTGTTTCCGGTGCTGATATTATCACCGACTATGTTTTGACTGATAGTTCTATGGAAGAAATCAGAATTCAAATGAATAACGACCCGGAAACACCCGAAGATATCAAGGATTTGCCTGATTTTACCTGGAGAGCCGCACCTGAATCTATGGTTCGGTTTTTGGACGGGATTAAAAAAGAATACGGCTCCGCCGCAGGCTGTCTTGAGGAGCAGGGCGCGGGGGCTTCTTTAGTGCGTAGACTTGAAAAGGCGCTGTTTATATAACACACTTTTCCCGGTTGTCATTATGATGGCACGAAGTGCCCGTGAGAATCTAAATGAAATATTTACATCGTAAAACTGACAGACTGTATTATGTATATATTTTAACTACCTTAAAAAATACGGCGCTTTATACTGGCATCACTAATGATTTGGTACGCCGCGTCTATGAGCATAAGCATAATTTAGTCGAAGGTTTTACAAAGAGGTATATGGTACATAAACTCGTCTATTATGATTCTGTTGAAGATGTTATTTCGGCTATCGAAAGGGAAAAACAGATAAAAAGCTGGGTGCGGCAGAAAAAGATCGATTTGATAAATAAATTCAATCCTGATTGGCATGATTTGTACGAAGAGATATTAGGGTAAAGCATAAGCTGGTATTTAAAAACCATGAAGATTCTCACGGCGTCCCGACAAAGTCGGGACGCCTCAGAATGACGGGGTTGGTTTAGTTGAAGATTATCAGCATCGGGTGCCTATCCCGCAGATAGCGCTAAAGCTCTTTGTCCCCATGCTTATCTACCAGCCGTTTCATTATCTCCTGCGCGGCACTCTGCGGGCTGGCATTGCCTTTTTGCAGGTCGGCCACCAGCTTTTCCAGGAATTGTCCGCCGTCGAGGCGGTTCAGCATGTCTTTGATATTAGCCTCGATTGTTTCCAGCAGCTCCAGCCTGGCCCTTTCCCGCCGTCGTTCAGCCAGGCCGCCGCCGGTTTTTAGATAGCCCTGGTGTTTTAGTAATGCTTCCCCCAGTTCTCCCGTTCCTTTATCGTCGATAGCCTGGGTCAAAACGATGGGCGGCAGCCAGTCATTAGCGTTACGGGGTTGCATCGCCAGCATCATTTCCAGGTCGACTCTTAGCCGGTAGGTGCCGTCTTTGTCCGCTTTGTTGATGGCGAAAATGTCCGCCGATTCGATAATACCGGCTTTCATCGTCTGGATTTCATCGCCGGCGCCGGGGGCCAGGACCAGCAGGGTGGTATCCGCCGCTTTCACGATGTCTATTTCCACCTGCCCCGACCCCACTGTTTCTATCAGGATGATGTCCTTGCCCAGGGCGTCCATGATGTGCGCCGCCCCGAGGGTAGCTTTAGCCAGCCCGCCCACCCAGCCGCGGGTAGCCAGGGAACGGATAAAAACATCAGAATCGGCGGTATGCCGCTGCATCCTGATTCTATCGCCCAGCAAAGCCCCGCCGGTCAGCGCGCTGGTGGGGTCGATAGCGATAACGCCAACGCTCTTTTTACGCTCCCGGAAAAAACCGATGAGGTTATCCGTAAGGGTGCTCTTGCCCACCCCCGGCGCGCCCGTCACCCCGATGATGTACGCTTGGCCGGTGTGGTGATAGATGCCCTCCATCTCTTTAAAAGCTTCCGGGCTTTCATCCTCGATGAGGGAAATCAGCCGGGCGGCGGCCCGGATATCGCCTTTGATTACTCTATCGGCAAGTGTCATATAAAATTCCTGCGGGCTTGGTACATAAAAGTATAGCAGATAGTGAAGGACGACTATCTGCCTTTAGTGCGCATGCTAATCAACGCTTTGGTCAGCTGGTAATCGGTTTCAAGGTTCAACCAGAACCGCGCCGGTATTTCCGGCATAACGTTTTCCAACTGCAGGGCGGTCTGGGCGGTAATCGTTTTTTTACCATTGATGATTTCATTAATGGCATTCAGCGGGCGGCCCATACGCCGGGCAAGCTCTTTTTGCGTGATGCCCCGCTCCTCAATCTCCTCGGCAAGGTACTCGCCAGGAGGAATGGCGGTATCAGGATAGGTTTCTGTTTTAATTACCATGATAGTCCTCCACTGCGATGATACTTATTTTTTCTTCTTCTATCTTATTGATAATAAGGCGGTAGTTTCCCGTAAGTGCTATAGAATATTGTCCGGCACGGCGTCCTTTTAAAGCGTGCAATCGTAACGCCTTTAGCCCGTATAGCTGCGGGAATTTGTCGGTGGCTCTTACGATAGCCAGACGCTGTAGATATTCCCGTCCAATGGTAATACCGAAGAGTCGGCTTGCCGCTGAAAGATTCCTGCCCGCTTCGGTCAAACGATTAGACGAGAACTCGATATGCACCCTTACACCCTATGGCTCAATAGTACCCCAAGCGTTTGATTTTGTCAAGATGCCATGCAGGGTGTAAGGTGATGCTTTTGTAAAACTGAAGTGTTACTATCAAAACATCCTGAAAAACTTAATAAAAAGCTAACAGTTATCCGTTAAAATTTACACAGTGCCAGATAATAGCGGTTAAATGATCTCTGCCTTAGCTTGAGCATGCGGCTAAGGCGGTTCAGATATCCCTCCTCCTATTTGTGGCCCCCTCTCTAAGTCCCGGGGAGGGGGCCGGAGGAAGATAACCGCTCTTAGAGTTGTTCGTCTTTGCCGTAGGACGGCAGGACGTAATCGCCGTCTTTCTTGTATTCAGGGTATTCCGGCGGTATGTAAGCCGTCCAATCGCCCACCGTGTTGGGGTCGAGCATTTTCTTTATCTGCCTGACCCATTTATCGTAGTTATCGTAAAGCGGGCCCCAGTTCTGATGGATGTGGGTGACCGGCTCGATTTGCAGGCAGCCGCCGCGGGACGGGACGCCGTAATGATTGAAAGAACTGCGGGGGTCGAAAAGCTCATCGATAAAATCGCGCGCGGCTTTCAAAGAAGCGGGGTCGTAGGGGTCGTACTGCGCGGTGGAAATGCCCTGCGCGCCGATGGACAGGTTCTCTTCCGGCCGCCAGGATACCATTCTCATGCCGGAACCCATGGCCAGGAAAGACCCTGCCTGCTCGTATTTCTTCTTGACTTCCCCTTCCTGAAGGGCCAGCCGCTTGAGCATTTCCGGCGAGCCGTCCGGGCTGGATGAGGAGGGTAGAAAATCGCCGGTGGCGCGGAGGTTAACGCCGTTCGACCACATGATATCCGCGAAGGCGCGCGCCAGCGCGCGGGGTTCGTTGAAATTGGGGTAGAATTTGCCGCCCCAATTCTCGGTGATTTTCCGCAGGCATTTTTCTTTATAGTCCAGTTCACGCGCGGACTGCCCGCCGATGACCGCCACCACCGAGTTGGCCATCGAGCCGCCCGGCTCTTTAGGCGGGTTTTGCATCATCGCCTGCATGGCCGCCCATTCTTCATCGTTGCCTTCATGGAACGGGCTTGTCCCCACTATGGCGATGCCGAAGGCGCAGAGAATTTCCGCGCGGCAGAGGTCCTCCGAGGCCGAAAGCGTTTTATCGAGGTCGGTAAAGGACGGCACGAAGACTCGATAGCCGTCTAATACGCTATCCAGCTGACCTTTGCAGGGCGCTTCGCCCGGCTGCTTTTTTTGCTGCCAGGCAGGCGGCCCGTACCACGGGTAAAGCTTGATACTGGCTTTGGTGACCACGCCGTGGCCGCCGTTGGCGCCGGTGCGGCCCCTTAAAATGCCCCGCAGGCTGAAGCCGGGGCCGTCCGCGGAAAACGGGTCGGCGCCGGTCTCGCTGGCGCCCAGGTTAAGCACTTCGCCGGTGGGCAGCACCCATTCTACGCCGAGGGTGTTGCGCCCGTACCCGCTGGTAAAGACCATCGTATGCTGGCAGCCGTGGTGGCAGCACTCGGCGGCAATCACCCCGGCGCTGTACCCCACGCCGATTCTCCCGGTAAAGAGTCCTTTTTTGGCCGCTTCCAGCTGGAGCTTATAAATGGAAACGTAAGGCTCCACCACCGCCCGCATGTTTTTCTCATCGATTTCAATGATACGGTTCATGCGCCGCAGGTCGAAGAGGATGCCCTTACTGTTGACGAGCGAAAGTGACAGATATTCGAAGCCGGAGGAGAAAGCTTTAAATAAGATGCCGTATTTATTGCAGACTTTGACCGCGGCCGCTACTTCCTCCGTATTGGCGGGGAGAAGGACGGCGGCGGGGCGGACGGAATGTTTTTCATCAAAGAAGAACTTGTTGCCCCACACCTGGTTATAAGTGTCCATGATGACCGGTTCCTGGTTAATGTATTCCGGCCCGACGATAGCCTCCAGGGCCTGGTATTCTTCAGCGGATAGTTTCATTTAAGGCCTCCTGCTCCAGTCTGTCATTGCGAGCCATTCCCGAAGGGAAGGCGTGGCAATCTCTGTGATGGATTTAAGTCAGTAATAGAGATTCTCACGGTCGCTTCGCTCCCTTAGAATGACATATTTTATACGGCCATTTGCACCAGTTCTATAATGTCAAAAATATCCATCAAGTTGCCGGATTCTTTAGCGGCATCCATAAAGTTGCGCTTGCACCACCCGCAGGCGCTGACGATGGCCTCCGCGCCCACCGCCTCGGCTTCTTTGAGGCGCTCGTTGCCTGTCCAGGTAGCAAAATCCGGGTAGGCATCGATGACGCCGCCCCCGGCGCCGCAGCACCACGCGTACTCTTTAATGCGGTACATCTCCACGAAGTTGAGCCCGGGGATGGCCTTCAGGATATCGCGCGGCGGCTCGTAAATGCCCCCCGCGCCCCGCCGGAACTTTTTAGGCGGGTCGTGGACGATCATCTGCCCCATCACCTTGGTCTCTTTGCCCTGCCAGTGCACCCAGGGTTCGCCCAGCCGGCCCAGGTGGCAGGGGTCGTGGTAGGTAACGGTCAGCGGCACTTTCTTCGTTAATTTAAGCTGGCCGTTCTTAATCAAACGGTCGATGTATTGCACGATGTGAACGACCTCTATGCCCAATTTCTTCCCTATCTTGTCGTAAAGGACGTTGAAAGCCGCGTAGCAGTCCGAGCAGGGCGTGACCAGCGTTTTTACCCCGGCGGTGCGGAAAGCTTCCATCTGGTGCTCGGCGTATTTGGTCAGTTCGCCGGCGTAACCGAGCTCGTAAGCGCGGCCGCCGCAGCAGGTCTCATCGCCGCCCATGATGCCCACGTCCACGCCCGCTTTCAGCAGCAGTTCGAGTCCGCCCCTGGCTATCGGCCAGAGCTCCTCATCAAAGGAGTACCGGCAGCCAGCGTGATAAACTACCTCCGCTTGCTGTTCCGTCAGGTTCTTTACGTTAAGCCCGTCCGCCCATTTGGCGCGGTCGGCTTTTTTGGCTTGCATCATATTATCTTCTTTGCGCAGCCCCTCGATGACCATCATATGGGCGGGTACCAGCTGGCCGTCTTCCACGCACTTTATGCGGAGTTCCTGCATCAGTTGCAATGGCTCCAAATCCTGCTGCACTTTACAGGAAATATCGCAGCTGCCGTCCATGTTGCACTTATAAAGCACGTCCAGAAAAGTCTCGTCTATCGTTATACGGTCCTGCAGGAGGGAATAGGCCATATTGAACTTGCCGCTGGAGGCATAAGCGTGCCACAGGTAGCGGGCAACGGAGGGGCAGCCCTGGATAAAATCGATATTCTGCATGTAGCGGTAGGGTATCCACTTGCAGTAGGAACACCTGGTGCAGCGCTGCATATCATGTACATAATCCTGCCAGGCCATGATTACCTCCTAGTATAGTCTTCAGTTTACAGTTAACAGTCTACAGAAGCCCTACCCCTTTTCCCTGCCCAAATCCTTCTCTCACTCTCCCATTATGAAGGGGAGAGGATGATTAGCTAAACCCTTCATTCTCCGGTTGTGTCCTATCACCATCCCTCTTTCGTAAGGTCCCGATTCACTTCTTTCACACGGGATTCCGTATAAGGTTACGAATCGGAAAGGGACAGGATGGAGAATTAATTTAAACTCCTTAAAAACCCAGTTTCCCGGGGTTCATGACGTTATTGGGGTCGAAGATGGCTTTGATTTTCTCCTGCATGTTCAGCGTGCCGGCGGCCTGACGGTAAGCCGCGTCTTTCCAATCGCCGTAGGGACGGGAGAAAAAGCCGCCCAGCGCGGCAATCTTTTCCGCCGCGAGTTTGATAAACTGCCCGGCGGCCTGCGCTTCAGCCTTATCATCGGGATTGTAATAAAGGTCGAACTCGCAATGGCAGCTGGTGCCGTGAACAATCGGCTGCACGTAAACGCCGATGTTCTCCGGCGGGTAATCCTCTTGTCCGGCGAGGTAGTTCAAAGCAGCCGTGAACTCCGGCGCTTTGTCCAGGGTGGTGAGGAAAAAGATTTCCCGGACGCCGCCCTTCAGCCTCGTCTTCCAGTAGGGTTCGGGTGAGGGGCGTGATAATAGCCGTTGCAGTTGTGCCGCTTTAGCCTCGGCGATGGTTTCCGCGGGCGTCAGTTTCAATGATTGCGCCATCGCCGTAAAATCGGCTTCTTCGTAGGCAATCTTATCATCCGGAAGGACGCCGTAACCTTCAAAGCTGATAAACATGACCCAAGGCGGCAGTTTTTGCCTTAAACTTTGAATTTCTTGAGGATTATTACCGAGCAAACAGGCAAGGTTCAGCCCGTTAAGGATAAACAGCTTGCCGCCCAGCCTGTATCTCAATGGCTTATATATCAGGTCGGTGAGCGGTTCAACCTCATCCGCAGGCACAAAAAGCGCCCGGCTTTTTTGCGATAGATAGCAGCACTTTACCGATGCCCAGGTAACGATGCCGATGGTGCCCTGGGCGCCGGAAAGCAGGCGCTGAAAGTCTACGTGACTGTGCCCGAAGGGGTTCAGCTGGACCCTTCCCCAGTCCCACTGTTCCTCGGTGGATTCCGGGCCGGACGCCTCCCCGGTGCGGAATTTATCCCCCGTGCCGAAGACCACTTCCGCGCAGAGCAGGGGGTCGGTACTGTCCCAATGGTGCGCCGGCATGATAATAGGTTCTCTTTCCATCACGCTGCTGACGACCGATTTCGCCGGTCGGGGGGCGAGGGGCATATAGGCGCAAAGCCCGGCTTTTTCCAGTTCCGCCTGCAGTTCCCCGTAGGTCACGCCGGGTTCGATTAATGCCAGTTTGTTTCTTGTATCGATGCGGATGATTTTCTTCATCCGGGAGAGGTCGATGATAACGGAGCCGGGTTTATCCGGGACGGTATCGCCGCGGAAATGGGGCGCGCCGGAGCTTACCGGGATAAGCGGGGTGCGGGTTTCGTTCGCCCATTTCACGATTTCCTGGACCTGCCCGGTGTTCTCCGGCCGTACCACGCATTGGGGTTCGACGGGCGTGGCCATAGCGGCACCGGCAGAGAATTCGGCCAGCGCCGCGGGCTTATCGGCGGCGTTAGCATCACCCACGATTGCCAACAGTTCTTTTGCAGTCATCCGCAGCCTCCGTTCCTGGTACTATCTGGATGGGGATATCGGGGATAATATCGTAATACGATTATCACCCATTATGCCATTGAAATAAAGTGTTGTCAATAAATTTTCTAAATTAAGAAAATGATAATTTTCCCTGTCACATTTGACGTAAATTCAAGTTGGGTCTATTATCTGATAGAATAATATATTAAAAGGAGAGTATGGGGGAAAAACCCGTATTTGATGATTATTACCGCCTTTGGCTGCTGCTTTCGCAGACCAGGTCCGCGATATTTAAAGTAAGACATAAAAAGGTAGGGAAGTACTTGCCTCCCAACCAGGCGGCGGCGCTGATATCTATCTGGGGACGGGACGGGCAGATAACGCCGGCGTTATTAGCGCGGGGGCTTTTCCTGGAGCCTCACACGGTTTCCGAGCTTATCGCCCGGATGCAGCAAAACGGGCTGGTAACCAAAAAGAAGGACCGCCGGAAGGGCAACGTGGTCCGGATAAAAATCACGGAAAAGGGGCGGGAAGTCTGTAAAAAGGTTATGGGGCAGGACTTGATACGCAGTTATATGTCCGAGCTGTCCGCAGAGCAGCGGGAAAATTTGCGGGAAAGCTTGAGGGTATTATATAAAATAGCTCTTAAAGAACTTGGAATTGAGGAAGAAGATACGCAGCTGACCCCGCTTGAAGGATAAACTGAAATTCCAATGCACCGCTTTTTTATCGATGAAATAACCGGCGATAAAGCCGTTATCACCGCAAAAGACCAATTGCACCATCTGAAGAATGTGCTGCGCTTTAAGGTCGGCGATGAAATTAGTCTTGCCGACGGCGCGGGGAATGATTACACCGGCGTGATTACCGCGATGGGGAAAAAGCAGGCGGAAGTAAAAGTCACGCTGAAAAAGTCGGCGCGGGAGGCGGCGGTAAAGCTGGCCGTGGCCTGCGCCATCCCCAAAGGCAGCCGCTTTGATGATATCGTCGACTTCCTGACACAGCTGGGGGTGGAGCGCATTATCCCGATGCGCACGGAGCGGGTGGTGGTCAAGCTAAATGGCGCCGGGGCGGAAGAAAAGCTCCGCCGCTGGGTAAAAATCGCCCAGAGCGCCGCGCAGCAGAGCCGGCGCAGCCGCATCCCGGCTATCGAGCCGGTGACGGACTTTCAGGAAGTTATTTCACAATCCGGGGAATATGACCTTAAGCTGATACCCCATCTTTCCGGCGAGAGGAAGCTGATTAAAGACGTTCTGGCGGAGTCCCGCCCGCGCAATATCATTGTGCTGATAGGGCCGGAGGGAGATTTTACGCCGGGAGAAGTGAAGCTGGCCCTGGAAAACGGTTTTGTGGCGGTCTCGCTGGGGGACACGGTGCTGCGGGTGGCTGCGGCCGCCATCGCGGCGGCAAGCTATATCAAGTTAGCGCTTGAAGGGTAGTTGTCAGACCCCATCCCTTTGCCCCAAATCTCCCTTAATCCCTCCTTACGAAGGAGGGAAAGATTGAATGTAACCAAAGATTAAATGGTTTAGCTAATCATCCTCTCCCTTTGGCAAGGGGAGAGTGAGAGAGGGATTTAGTTTGTTGCTAACCGCTAAATCTTCTTCTCGTCCCTTAACCTCTGGAGTCCGCGGTATCTGGCGTAGCGTAATTCATCGGCATAAGGTTCGATGTCCGGCATGCCTTCTTCCCGCGCCTGGCGGATAGCCAGTTCGACATCATATTTGAGGCGTATAATCTGCAGAGAGAAATGCCCTTTGTTTTCGTCCCCGTAATTGCCTTCCATGATGATATAAGCGGCGGATGGCTCGTCGACCGCGTTGCCCACGCTGCCGGTGTTGAAGAGGATTTTCCCCTGCCGGCAGTAATAGAATACGTGGTGAATATCCGCGAAGCCTACGGTATCTGGCGAGAAATGGTTGCCGGTAAATTCCGTGTTGGCGCACATGGTCTCGTAGGCTGTCTCCGGGTTGCCTTTATAAACACGCTGCATGACCCCTTCATTGGAAGTATGAAAGAGCCGCACTTTTTTGCCGCTCATGCAGAAATCCAGGACGCCCGGCAGGTTTTTCAAATACGCTATCCGCTCCGCCCCCAGCCGCTGGCGGTGCCAGTCCAGACGCAGGAACGGAGGGCCCTGTCCATCGGCTACGAGGAAGTCCCAGTTGCCCAGCAATACCGCCTCGCATTTTTCGCGGCAGACGTCCACCGCTCTATCGGGATGCGGCCCCTTGCCCACGAGGTCGCCCAGGCAGAAGATGCGCGTAATGCCCCGATTGCTGATGTCATGGAGAACGGCCTCCAAGGCGGGCATGTTGCCGTGAATATCGGCGATAATCGCAATTTTTTCCATGATATAAGCTTACGAGTTATTTTAACGGATTCTCAAAAGGGAAGTAAACCGTCTTCACAATACGGCGGGGAGTTGAACGGGGACAGGAGGGGAATTAAATTTACATAATAGTGAAACGGGGAAAGTATTTTGTGACCTTCCTCACGGCATTTCCTCAAAAAGCCGGTATATACTCGAAACTGAAGGCATGAGTTGCCCGAAGGTAAAAAACGGAAAACGGGGGTGGCGTGATGGAGGCTAATCATACCCGCGTCTGGCTGAAAAAGCTCGCCCGGTTTAGCGCCTGGGCGTTGCTGGTCTGCGTCATCGTCCTGGTGTTATCCGGCTGGGGCATCACGCAAACCGGGGTTATCTATAACCTTACCTTCGGCCTCATTGACCGCGGGGCGGCCAACGCCATCCACCGTGCCGCCGGTCTGCCGCTGGCCTTTTTCTTTTTGCTCCACGTATTGCTAAGCATCAGGCTTAAAGTAACCAGCCGCCGTCCTTGCATCGTCTGGCTGGTGAACGGATTTCTCATCGCTTTAGGGCTGGTTATTCTGGGGATATTTATTTACATGGAATATTTCCGCTTGGGAGGATGAAGTGAAAAACAAACTTATTATCATGCTGACCTTACTGGCGCTGGTCGTTCCGCTGGCAATCACGGGCTGCACCGGGGGCGTGAATACTTCTGCTGCGACGACCACAACGACCGCCGCCTCCGCTACAACAACGACTGCGGCTACCGGAACGACCGCGCCTTCAGCTACCGCGACGACCACCGCCGCCGCCACCGCGCCGGTGGAAATCGAGGCTACGGAATATATGGGCACGGCGCTGACGCCTTTAAAACAGCAGAGAAATAATGCCCTTAAAGGCACGCAGCGTATCGATAGGGCGACCTATAGGCTGACGGTGGACGGCCTGGTGGATACTCCGCTTAGTTTAAGCTACGATGATTTGCTGGCATATCCCCAGCAGGACCGCCTTATGGACCTTGATTGCGTCGAGGGCTGGAGTTTTACCGCCAAGTGGACCGGCCCTTCGCTTAACGCTATCTTCGCGGATGCCGGAGTACAGCCGGGGGCTAAAATCGTCATCTTTCACACCGCCGATGTCCCGTCCGGCTACAGCTCGCTTGATTTAAGCTATATCGTTGATAATGATATCATCATCGCTTTAAAGGACAACGATATTACGCTTTCACCGGAGCGAGGCTTCCCTTTCCAGGTGGTGGCCATGAGCAAATACGGCTACAAGTGGGCCAAGTGGGTCACCCGCATTGAGCTTTCCGATAATACCAATTTCCGGGGCTACTGGGAGCAGGCCGGCTACAACAACGACGCGGACGCGGACGGCCCGGCGTTTGAAAGCAGATAGGAAGCGGTAAACGGGTTATTTCCCCGCCGCGCGCAGGGCTTTCCCCGTGATTTCTTTGATAAAGCTGCTCTTGGCAATGGTATACTCTTCGCGGTCAGTGGCGTGGCGCGCGGCCAGCTCGTGCTTGAGCGCGGCGTAGCGTTTGGCATCATCCGGATGGGTGCGCAGGTAGTCCCGGAACGCCAGCCTTACCCATAAAGGGCTGTCTCCGGGAGCGGCGTGTATGTGGTGCGTCCGCGTGCCCATGAATTCCTTGCGCACAATGATTTCTATATCGCCGTCTTGCAGCCAGTATTCGCACTCGGGTTTATTAAAGATGGGAATAAGGGCGCGTCGGCCGGCTTTAAAGGAAGGAATATCCAGGAGGATATCGATAATCGGTTTGGCGGGCATGTCCGGAATTGCCGTGCTGCCGAAGTGCTCGATGCGGCGGGCAATTTGGGGAGGAATCGTTTTACGCAGCCAGTCCGCCATTTCCTCGAATTTCGCCGGCCAGCGCGGGTCGTATTCCGCGAGGCGGACATCGTCATCGGAAGATTTGCCCTTCTCGAAGTAGGCGTTGGCGGTGAGTGCAAATTCGATGAGCGGCGGTTTTGATTGAGAAGTCCAGTCCTCCGGCACGCGCGCTTTGAACTCGCCCACCGGCGCCCCCGGCACCGAGCGGTTGAGCCAGTCCCAGGCCAGATGGCCCTGCCAGGCAGCTTGACCGTTCGGTTCAAGCACGGTCATCGTATCGTTGCTTAATTCAAGGGCTATCATTCCTTCCGGGATTTTAATGGAGTCCGATGCGATGCCGAAAAAGCGTACCTCGGTGTGTCCGCCGGACTCCCCAAAGTATCTCACATATCTGGTGACGGTACCTGTAGCGGCGGTAGTTCCGAGCTTTTCAAACAGGGCGCGGTACCCCGCCAAATCCCAATCGGCCCCGCCCGGGCGCAGCTCCCCGATGAGCCGCATTATCGGTTGCTGTTTCATGTCGGCATTATAGCACGGGGGAAACAGCTTGTTCCATCGGTGTTTTATGTTCTCTCCTGCGCACTCTTTTGAACAGATTGTCTTTTTTTCAGCAAATGTCTTACAATGTACCATCCATAGTCCTCCCGTTTACGCAAAGGAGTAATAAAGTGGCTGGTACACAAAAAGACAACCGGAAATTCGTCGTGCCGCAGGAGCCTATTCCTGCATCCGATATTAAAGAGACCTTCAATACGGAAGTGGTCGTGGTAGGGGCGGGGTGCTCCGGTAAATCGGCGGCGCTTTCCGCCGCGCAGGCGGGCGCTAAAGTCATCCAGATAGATAAGCATGTCACTTACCGCTGGGGCGGCGGCATGATTGGGGCAATCGATAGCCGACTCCAGAAAAAACTCGGCGTCAAGGTGGACAAGGACGAGGTCTGCCTGGAGCTGATGAAGTGGTGCGGCAACAAGCCGGACCAGCGGCTCTACCGGGTGTGGGCGGATAACAGCGGCGCCATCATGGACTGGCTGATGGATATTACGGACGCCGCGGGCATCAAGACGCTTCCCTCCCAGTGGCCCCGCCGCGCGGACTACCACCCGGAAACCGAATACTACAAGGACTTCCCGGTGGCGCATATCCACTCGGACGGCATCGTCAAAGGGCTGTGCCACAAGCTGGCGCTGGATATTGTGCAGGACCTGGCGATTAAAGCTGGCGTGGACTTGCGCTATGAGACTCCGGCGGTGCAGATTATCCGGCAGGGCAACGGGCGGGTGACCGGCGTTATCGCCAAAAACAAGGCCGGGAACTATGTCCGGTTCAACGCCAAAAAAGCGGTCATCCTCTGCACCGGCGATTACGGCAATAACCCCTGGATGATGGAAAAATGGTGCGCCCCCGCCGCGGAAGTAGCGCGCGAGCATAATATCTACATGACCCGCAATGACGACCTCCTGGCAGCCAAAGAGCCGATTAACGTCGGGGATGGCCACCAGATGGGCATGCTCGTGGGCGGCGTCATGGAACCCGGCCCCCACGCCCCGATGTCCCACGCCACCGTCGGGCCCAGCGGCGCCAACGCTTTCCTGCGCGTCAACATCGATGGCGAGCGCTTTGAAAACGAAGACGTCCCCGCCCAGAGCAGCGCCAACTCGCTCGCCCGGCAGCCCGGCAAGCGGGTCTGGCAGGTGTTCGATAGCAAGTGGGAAACGGAAATCAGGCACATGGGGGTGGGGCTGGGCACCTTTAATGAACCCAACGACATGGTGCGGGAAAAGGTAGCTGTAGAGTGCGTCCGGGCGGACACTATCGAGGCGCTGGCGAAGAAAATGGATGTGCCCGTCAAGGTATTCAGGGCCACCATCGATAGATACAACCTGCTGGCGAGAGCGGGGAAAGATACCGACTTCGGTAAGCGGCGCGACCGCCTGTTCACGGTGGACAAGCCGCCTTTCTATGCCGGCATTATCGAACAGCATATCCTGGTGGTGCTGGGCGGCCTGATAACCAATCCGCAGTTCCAGCCGCTTGATGCCGATAGAAAGGTCATTCCGGGACTATACCTCGCGGGGAACACGGTGGGCAACCGCTTTGCCGTGGACTATCCCACGATGTGCGCCGGGCTTTCTCATGGGTTCGCCTGGCTTTCCGGGCGGCTGACAGGATTGGCGGCGGCCGGGGAGAAAGCATAATAAAAGTGGGGTGTTAAAGAGGGGTGTATATGTAAAGCAAAATCCCTCTCTTATCTCCCTTTTCGAAAGGGAGACGCCAATACCCCTAAAATGGATATAGGCGTAAAATGGATTCCCTATCAGGTCGGGAATGACGAATAAAAAAGAGAATAGCTTGACGGAGAGGGGCGTCAGCCCCTCTCTATAAAATTCCCTCTCAAACAAATATTCAAAGGTATTCGAGGTTATTGAGTTTGAGAGGGGCAGGGGTGAGTAAAGAAAATCATGGAGGAAAACAATATGGACGTCAAAGAACTGGAAAAACGCCTGCAGGCGATGGAAGACCTGGAAGCTATCAAGCAGATGCACCAGGAATACATGTTATGCCTGGATAATATCCAGTTCACCAAAGCGCTGGACTTTTTCACGGATGATGCCGAGGTGGAAGTGCGCCACTCCGGCGTCATGAAGGGAAGAGAAAATTACTCCAAGATATATACGGGCACGCTGGCTATGCGCAAGGAGCGGCATGACGGGCACCTCGTCGCCCAGCCCAACATTACCGTGGACGGTAACACCGCCAAGGGCCACTGGATTGTCTATATGTTCTTTTCCGTCCCCGCCATCGAGTGGATTCAGGGCCGCCACGATTGTGAATACCGCAAGGAAAACGGCGTCTGGAAATTCAGCAAGCTAAAGTTCGCCCGGACGCTGGCTTCCAAACCTGAATTATATCCCTAGCGTTTTCTTTAGAGCCTCCAGCATTTCCCGTGCCTTCGGCTGGGTGATTTTCTCGCACGGGCACAAATCGCAGTGCGCGCAGGTGATATTCCCCCTGGCCTGGGCGCACGTCCGCAGATTACAGTCGGCGCAATAGGCCACCCGCCGCCCGCCCGGCACGCGGCAGCCGTCGCATAAAATATCTTCCGGGGTATAGGTTTTTCCCAGGTCTTTCGTCCATGCCGCGGCTATCCGCGCGAGTTCCGCCCGGTCGTTATTTTCCGTGGCGATATAAGCTTTACACTCGGCGCAGTTAAAGCCGCAGACAGCTATCAAATCGTTTAACATCGGGCCTTCTTAATCCGTGGCGGGCATGCCGGGCATCTTGCCGTCCACCAGCGGCACCACGCAGATCATGCGGAGCATCGCTTTGCCGGTGTTCATGAAGCTGTGCTGCTCGTTGGGGAGCACCATCGCGGCATCGCCCGGCTGCAGAGGCGTTGCTTTATCGCCGCTTTTCACCGCCCCTTTGCCCTCCAGCACAAAGACTTCATGCTCCCAGGGATGGGCGTGGTAAGGCGTGGCGGAGTTCTCTTCGATTTCAAAGACGCGCATGACAAAGGTGGGCGCTTTTTCCTCCGTCCCCGCCACGATGCGCATCGTCACCCCCGGCGCCGCGTTATAGCCTTTAACCTGGCGGTAATGCTGTATCTTCATGTTGCTCCTTGTTTCTAGATGATTACAGCCCAATTATTAATGGCATTCAGCTTATTGTCAAGCAAGGCTAGCCGTCATTGCGGGGAGTGAAAGGACAAAGCAATCTCATGGAATAGCTTTCAGCGGCAATGACAGGCAGATGTTAGGAGGAAAGGTCTTACAAGCAATTGACCGCTATATTTACGTCTGTTATTCTTTAGTGGTAAAAAACCTTCGGTAAAAACGATGCAAAAGCATCAAAAAATCATACGGGTTATAACGGATAAGCCCCTTGAGCCCAGCGTGGCCATTATCCGCCGCGCCTTCGGGACGGTGGCGGAGGAAATGGGCCTTACCGAGCGGAATGCGCCCCGTTATACCGCCTTTATTACTAAAGAAAGACTGGAAGAGACCCGTCAAAACGGCGCGGTCTTCTGGGGGTTATTCTTGGATGGGCGGCAGGTGGGCTTTGTAGCGGTGGAGAAAGAACCGGACGGCCATTACTGGATGAAACGCTTGGCCGTATTGCCGGAGTTCCGGCACGGGGGCAGCGGCAAACTGCTGGTGGATACCGCCACCGCCTATGCCCGGTCCAAAGGTGAAAAGAAACTCTACATCGCCATGGTGAATGAGGAAAAAGTGTTAAAGGACTGGTACCTCAATATGGGCTTTAAGGAGACCTCGGTGCAAACATTCGAGCGCCTGCCTTTTTCCGTCGCTTTCATGGAGCTGGAGATATAACAGTAAAGCGGGGAAAATAGCCCATACCGGCGAAAGCCGGTATCCAGGTAGACCAGAGTTAGCGTTATTTAAAGGGTAAATAATGCATTTTCAAATAACTGGATTCCGTTTTTCAACGGAATGGAAATCTTCTGCCATTTTCCATAAAAAATAGTGACATTTAACGCTTTACACACTATCGTCGGTGTCTTTATAATGTATTCCCTACGCCCTACACCAGCGCCTGGTACACCAGCCGCTCGAACTCTTCCTGGTAATTATTGTCCGGTATCATCATCGCCGCGATAATCTGCGTAAAACAAATCGCCAGCAGCTTCTCTTTCGGGTCGGCAAAGAAGGAAGTTCCCGCCGCGCCTCCCCACCCGAACGTCCCCGGCGACCGCATAATGGGGCGCGGGCTGGTCCCCAGGTACACGCCCACCCCCAGCCCGAACCCGAATCCCGGCCCGGATATCGGCACAAGGATGTTCTTCGTATGGCTGGAGGTCATTATTTCCACGGACTTGCGCCCCAGTATCCTCACCCCGTCGAGCTCGCCGCCGTTTAAAAGCATCTGGACAAAACGCGCGTAGTCCGCCGCGGTGGAGAGCAAGCCGCCCATGTCCCCGCCGGCCCCGCAGTATAATCCGGCGCCTTTGACCTTTTCGCTGGTTTCCGCCCGGTCGTAGATTTTCAAACCCCATTCGCCTTTTTCAAAGGCTGATAGGTAGCAGGTGGAAAATCTCCCCAGTTTTTGCTTATCGAGGTAGAAAGAAGTGTCGTTCATACCCAGCGGTTGGAAGATTCTCTCCTGGTAAAATTCTTCCAGGTTCGTTCCCAAAATTGTTTCAAGGCAGGCTCCGAGAACAGGGTAGCCCGCGTGGTAAACAAAATCCGTTCCGGGATGGAAGTTAAGCGGCAGTTTCGCGTACGTTTCCGCCCGCTGCCGGTAGCCTTTTTTCGGGGGAGTGTCTATGTTTTCCCCCAGCGCCCAGCCTGTTTCCGGGAGAATATCTTTATATAGAGTCTGGAACCAGTAGGGTGAGCGTTCCGGCGTGGCCAGCCCGGTCGTGTTCCGCAGGCAGTCGCGCAGCGTTATCTCGCGTTTGGCGGGGATGGTGGGGAACGTCACCTGCATCCCGCGGCCGCCCGTGGCAGTTTCTGCTGCCGTGGCCACTAC
Source organism: Dehalococcoidales bacterium (assembly GCA_034429595.1). Lineage (GTDB taxonomy): Bacteria > Chloroflexota > Dehalococcoidia > Dehalococcoidales > RBG-16-60-22 > RBG-13-51-18. The sequence continues at coordinate 14,871 of DAOUGB010000017.1, read as the reverse complement.
CACGGGATTTTTGAAAGCGGGTATATACCTGGAGACGGGGTCGTCCAGGTTGAGCTTGCCGTCTTCGCAGAGTAGCATCGTTGCTGCGCCGGTAACGGCTTTGCTGTTGGAATACAGGCGGAAGATGGTATCTCTGGTCGCCGGGACCTTTTTGGCACAGTCCTGGTAGCCCAGCGCCTCGTAGTGGACGATTTTTCCTTCGCGCGCCACCAGCGTCACGATATTCGGCACATAATGGCGGTTGATGAATTGCTGCATTACCGGCTTGATGCGCGCCAGCCGTTCTGAAGAAAACCCGACCGATTCCGGTTTAGCCATCTGCAAAGAAGATTTCTTTTCCATCTTGACCACGACTCCTTGGATACCGTTTTCGGTTGACAGTATACCGTAAACGGATTGAAAAAGGGAAATATCGGGGTGGTGTAGGGTAGCCGTACTGCCTCTCCTTTGCTCCTCGTCATTCCCGCGCAGGCGGGAATCCATCCCTTACTAGTTTCCCTCTTTAATAAAGAGGGATAAAGGGAGATTTTGTTTGTCTTCCCTCTCTCTGTAAACGGAGAGAGGGAATGAGGAAGAGAGGTCTGGGGTGGTGTGGGGTAACTTAAAGCTAACAGCTTATTGCTTACTTAACCGGTATCGGTTCGGCGGGGACGTCTGGCTTTTCCCCGGATACCTTGACCACGGCTTTAAATTTATCCGGGCAGGATTCCAGGCAAATGCCGCATTTGACGCATTTACTCTGGTCGATGACATGCACCAGGCGTTTGCCGCCGGCAATAGCTTCGGCGGGGCATTCCCGGGCGCAGGTCCCGCAGCCCTGGCATTTGTCCGGCTGGATGTAGAAATTGATTAAATCCGGGCAGACCAGGCCGGGGCATCTTTTTTCTTCAATATGCGCTTTATATTCATCCATAAAATAGTGCAGGGTGGTGAGGACTGGGTTGGGCGCCGTCTGCCCCAGCCCGCAGAGCGCACCGGCTTTTATCTGCCCGGCGAGTTTTTGCAGGGTGGGGATATCTTCCGGCTTGCCCTGGCCGCGGCAGATTCTCCTTAAAATTTCCAGCATTTGCCGGGTGCCGATACGGCAGGGGACGCACTTGCCGCAGGACTCCGCCTGCGTGAAGGCGGAAAAATACCGGGCTACATCCACCATGCAGGTGTCTTCGTCCATGACCACCATGCCGCCCGACCCCATGATCGAGCCGGCCGCCGCCAGCGTTTCATAATCCACCGGCGAATCCAGGAAAGATTCCGGCAGACAGCCGCCGGATGGCCCGCCGGTCTGGACCGCTTTGAATTTTTTACCTTTAAGGATGCCGCCGCCGATATCGAAGATGATTTCCCTTAATGTTGTGCCCAGCGGCACTTCCACCAGCCCGCTGTTGACGATTTTGCCGGTCAGCGCGAAGACCGCCGTGCCTTTGCTTTTTTCCGTGCCGATGGCGGCGTACCAGTCCGCGCCTTTTTCGATGATGACCGGCACCGTCGCCAGCGTTTTAACGTTATTAATCGTGGTCGGCTTGCCCCAGAGTCCATACTGGGCGGGGTAGGGAGGCCGGGCGCGGGGCATCCCCCGTTTCCCCTCGATGGACGCCATCAATGCGGTTTCCTCGCCGCAGACAAAAGCGCCGGCGCCGGCTTTGATAGTCACTCTGAAATTAAAGTCCGACCCGAAGATTCTCCGCCCGAGGAAATCGCGCTCCTCCGCCTGCCGGATGGCGATGCGGAGACGTTTGATGGCCTGCGGGTATTCCGCCCGTACATAAATATAGCCTCTGGTAGCGCCGATGGCGTAGGCGGCAATCGTCATCCCCTCGATGACGGTATGCGGGTCGCCTTCCATCGTGCCGCTGTCCATGAAAGCGCCGGGGTCGCCCTCGTCGCCGTTGCATATCATGTACTTCTGGTCGCTCTTCACATTGTGGCAGAACTCCCACTTCAGGCCGGTGGAGAAGCCCGCGCCGCCGCGCCCGCGCAGCCCTGATTTTTTTATTTCCTCGATAACCTGTTCCGGCGTCATGGTCTGCAAAACTTTTTTCAGGGATTCGTAGCCGCCGGCGGCGATGTAGTCCTCGATTCTTTCCGGGTTGATGCGGCCGCAGTTGCGCAGGATGATGCGCTGCTGCTTGTTATAGAACTTGATGTCTTTATAATACGGAATCGGCTGTCTGGTCACGAATTCTTTGAAAAACAAGCGCTCCACGGGTTTGCCGTCCCGCAGGTGGGAGGCGACGATTTCCTCGGCGTCTGCTTCGGTAAGATGTACGTAGAAAATACCATCCGGCTCCACGACGGCCACCGGCCCCTGTTCGCAGAACTCCTGGCAGCCGGTAAAATCTACCTTTACGTTCTCCAGTCCGTATTTCTCAACGGCTTTTATCAGCGCCTCGGTAATCTTGGGTGATTTGTCCGAGACGCAACTGGTGCCCTGGCAGACCAGGATGGTGCGTTGCGCGTTATTCTTGGGCTTTGGTTCTATCACCGAACATCTCTTGAATTTTTTTAGGGGTCATTTTAGCGTAAACTTCGTCATCGACCATCATGGAAGGCGCGTGAGCGCAAGCGCCGATACAGGCGACAGTTTGTAAAGTGTATTCCATATCCGGCGTGGTCTCGCCGGCTTTAATGCCCAGGACCTTTTCCAGCTCGTTGCGGACCTTAATGCCGCCGCGCACGTGGCAGGCGGTGCCCCAGCAGACGCGAATGATTTTTTTGCCCTGCGGCGTAAGTTTGAACTGCGTATAGAAAGTGCAGACGCCGTAAACCGTGCTCTCCGATATATTCAGGAATCTGGCGATTTCCTTTATCGCCGCGGCCGGCAGGTAGTGGAAGGCCTCCTGCGTATCCTGGAGAATCGGGATGAGCCATTCACGGTCGGTAGTGTAATGAAAAAAGATTCCCTTTAGTTTTGCTCTTACGTCAGCTCTGGTCAGATTATCTTTTGGCATGAAAGATACAGTTAAAAGTGCCGCATTAGTGCTTGTGATGTCATCAGGCAGCGTGTAATAACATCATAAAATGGGAATATTAATCGGAGGGTTTTTGGGTCATTTGGCGAAAGGCGCGCGCCAGCGTTGCGGACTTCTTTTTCATTATGGGATAGTAATATTTTACCGTATTTGGCTTAAAAAGTCCAGCAGGGAACGTAAATAATGCAAAGTTCGCCTGTTTGTAACTGACGGCGCGAGGTTATAAAGGCTGGCTTTTGCAGGGGCTATTTTACCGGTATCGGTTCGGCGGGGACATCGACCTTTTCCCCGGACACCTTGACGACGGCGTTGAAGCGTTCCGGGCAGACATTCAGGCAGTTGCCGCACTTGACGCATTTATCCTGGTCGATGACGTGTACCATGCGTTTGGCACCGGAAATGCAATTGGCGGGACATTCGCGGGCGCAGATGCCGCAGCCCTGGCACTTATCCGGCAGGATGTAGAAGGAAAGCATATCCGGGCAGACGAGGGCGGGGCATCTTTTTTCTTCGATATGCGCCTTGTACTCGTCCATAAAATAGCGCAGGGTGGTGAGGACGGGATTGGGCGCCGTCTGCCCCAGCGCGCATAGCGACCCCGCTTTAATCTGCTTGCAGAGTCTCTGGAGTACCGGTATGTCTTCCGGCGTGCCTTTCCCGGCGCAGATTCTTCTTAAAATTTCCAGCATGTGCTTGGTGCCAACCCGGCAGGGGACGCACTTGCCGCAGGATTCCGCCTGCGTGAAAGACAAAAAGTACCGGGCCACATCCACCATGCAGGTATCCTCATCCATCACGACCATGCCGCCGGAACCCACGATAGCGCCCGCCTGCTGCAGCGAATCGAAGTCCACCGGCAGGTCCAGAGACGACTCCGGCAGGCAGCCGCCGGAAGGCCCGCCTATCTGGACGGCTTTGAATTTTTTGCCGCCGGGGATACCGCCGCCGATATCGAAGATAATCGTGCGCAGTTTAATGCCCATCGGCACCTCAATCAGACCGCTGTTGGCGATTTTGCCGGTCAGCGCGAAAACGGCCGTGCCTTTGCTTTTTTCCGTGCCGATGGACGCGTACCAGTCCGCCCCGCGGGAAATGATAACGGGCACTGATGCCAGCGATTTCACATTATTTATCGTGGTGGGTTTACCCCAGAGTCCGGCGACGGCGGGGTAGGGAGGGCGGGCATGCGGCATGCCCCGTCTGCCTTCGATGGATGCCATCAGCGCCGTTTCTTCACCGCAGACAAAAGCGCCGGCGCCTTCTTTAACGAAGATGGTAAAACTGAAGCTGGAATTCAGGAGGTTTTGGCCTAAATAACCTTCTTCTTCAGCCTGTTTGATGGCCAGGCGGACGCGTTTTACCGCCAGCGGGTATTCTTCCCGGATATAGATATAGCCCTCGCTCGCCCCGATGGCGTAAGCGCCGATAATCATGCCTTCGATGACGGTATGCGGGTCGCCTTCCATCGTGCTTCTGTCCATAAATGCGCCGGGGTCACCCTCATCGGCGTTGCATATCATGTATTTCTGGTCGCCTTTAACATTCCGGCACAGCGACCACTTAAGGCCGGTAGAGAAGCCCGCGCCGCCGCGCCCGCGCAGCCCTGATTTTTTTATTTCCTCGATGACCTGTTCCGGCGTCATGCTTTTGAGGACTTTTTTCAGGGATTCGTAGCCGCCGGTGGCGATATAATCCCCGATTCTTTCCGGGTTGAAACGGCCGCAGTTGCGCAGGACGAGGCGCTGCTGCATGCTGTAAAATTTAAAGTCTTTGTAATGAGGCACGGCCTGGCCGGTAACCGGGTCTTTATAATACAGGCGTTCCACCGGCTTGCCGTCCCGCAGGTGAGACGTGACGATTTCCGGTATATCGTTAAGGGTCACCCGGGTGTAAAAAATATCATCCGGGTCGATAATGACCACCGGGCCCTGTTCGCAGAAACCGTGGCAGCCGGTAAAGTCTATTTTAACGTTGCTCAAACCGTTTGCCGCGGCGGCTTTGGCCAGCGCTTCGGTAATTTCCTGTGATTTACCGGAAACGCAGCCCGTGCCCTGGCAGACGAATACCGTACGCTGCGAGTGGTTATTGGACCTTGACTCTGTCACTTAATACCTCCGCAACTTTCCGGGGCGTCATCTTCCCAAAGACCTCATCATCGATCGTTATCACCGGCGCCAGAGCGCACGCGCCGATACAGGCAACGCTTTCCAGGGTATATTCCATATCTTCCGTCGTCTCGCCGGATTTAATGCCCAGCACTTTTTCCAGTTCGGCCAGGACTTTTCCCGCCCCGCGCACGTGGCAGGCGGTGCCCCGGCAGACCCGTATGATTTTCCTGCCCAGCGGCGTCAGCTTGAATTTGGCGTAGAAAGTGCTGACCCCGTAAACCGCGCTTTCTGGCATGTTCAAAAAACCAGCGATTTCCCGTATCGCCGCCGCCGGCAGATAGCGGAAAGCATTTTGTGTTTCCTGGAGAATGGGGATGAGTTCATGGCGGTCCGGGGTGTGCCGGGAAAAAATTTCTTTCAGTTTGTCTTCAACATCAGCTTTAGTCAAAGTATCCTTAGCCATCAAGGTCACTCCTGGTTATTAAAAGCCCGTCTAATAACTATGATATCATCCGGTACGGTAAAGTGACACTTTAGGCGGGTGTTTCCAACGCCGGCTTACAGCCATGTTCACGCGCTAGCAGTAAAGGTCACACGTATCACGGTTGGTGCTATTTTAAAGCATTTCGGCCTAGATTTCCAGCCAGGAATGGGAATAGAGCGATTCGCCGGTCAAAACCCTTACCGTCCGTGCGTAATTCTGCATTTCTTGGGGGAGGGAGGGGATATCGGGTTTTTCCCCGTCCATCATTTTGTGGACCAGTTCGGTGATATCCGGTCGCTGCCCCCGCGCGATGGCCGCCAGGTCGTTATCGAAGGCGTCGACAATGGCGGAATAAAGCCCGTAGCGCATCAGCATCACCAGATAAGTGCGGTTGAGCCAGCCGCGCAGTTCGGCGGGGACGCCGTTGGAGACGTTGGAAATGCCGGCGGTGGATTTGCACCCCGGCGCGATTTCTCCCAGCATGGCCATGAACTCGACACAGGCTTTGACCTGGTTGATTTCCACCGCTACCGGCGAGGCAATGGGGTCGATCCATATCCGCTCGTTAGGAATACCCGCCGCGTTGGCGGCGTAAATAAAATTCACGGTATGCATCGCTCTTTCATTAGCGTCGCGCGGCATGCCTTCGTTGCTCCACAATAAGCCGATGACATCGGCGTGGTACTGCTGCGCCAGCGCCAGTCCCCGGTCGATACGGCTGCTCTGCAGCGATACGGAATTTATGAGCACTTTGTTTTTCGCTGCTTTCAGCCCGGCTTCCATCGCATCGAGGTTGGTCGTATCCAGCGAAAGCATTTTATCCGTGACGGATTGTACATTATCGATTACCCAGGTCATCAGTTCCGCGCCGTTCTTCCGCGCCGGGCCGATGTTGATATCGAGGACATCGATGCCGGCTTCGGCTGCCGCCGCCGCCATTTCTTTGACCGGCGCGGCGTTTCTCGCCTGTAGTGCCGGGCCGACGACCGGTGAAGTAATATTCAGGTTTTCCCCGATGAGAATCATTTTATTCCCCTTACGCTCTCCAGGACTTGAGAAATTGCGGCAGGTCGGCGGCTTCTTTCGGCCCCACCTGGATATCCCAGCCGGGCATTTCTTCCTTTAAAGGCTCGGCTTCGGAGGCGATGTAGCCCGGAATAATCAGCTTGCGGTGCTTGATTTTATCCGTAATGCCGCTCTTGAGAATTGAAGGGCCGATGATGTCCGCCGAGAATTTCCCCGCCGCCCAGGCGGTCACCACGGAAAGCCCCTCGGTATCTTTAACGTAGAGGTAGCCCGGTACTTTGCTGTTCTCGATTTCCCCGGAGACGATGAAGTAGGTGAGGGAAAAATTGGATGTCACCATCAGCGGCGCGTTTTCATCCGGGTTATTGATTTCATAGATGCCCTGTTTGGTGGCCAGCGGCCGTTGCGGGTCGGTATAAATATTGAGGCGCGCTACCAGCAGCGGGAAGAGGCTTTCTCCCTGAAAATCGGAAAGGACGATGATGCCGCCGTACTTGGCGATGAACATCGCGGCAATCAGCGGCTCTTTCATCGGGTCGCTGGTCATCTCATTGGCGAAGACGATGGTGGGGTAGCCCAGGGCGCGGAACTTTTTATTGAGCGCGGCGCTCCGGATGATTATCTGGTCCTCCAGCGCTTTACGCACCCCCCGCGACCCCGGGTCGATGACGATTTCCTTAATGCCCGCCGCGGCCAGTCTGGTCGTTAAAGCGGCCAGTTCCTCCAGGTTAGGCGCTTTGGCCGCCACCGGGCAGCCGGTCTCTTTAGCCAGGGCCACTACGGCGTCGGCATTATCTTTGGTGGCGGCATAGAGCAGCGGCCTGCGTTCTTTACACGCCTTGGCGCCCGCCGCCAGCACCTCCGCCTTATCGCTCATCAGGATAATATTAACGTCCCCGGCGGCTTTCACTTTAGCCGCCAGCGCGGCGAACTTTTGCGCATCGCCGGTCTCCGCTTTTAAAGCCACCAGGTTGGCGCGCAGCGTCACGCCCACCCGTTCGTAAATAAGGTATTCCACCTTTTTCAGCCGGGCTTCTGCCTCATCATCGGTCATTTTGTCGCTGATGATAATCGCCAGGCCCGGCGGGTTCTCGAATCTTTTTTCATGGCGGAACATCACCGTTTCCCCGCCGATTTTTAAAGCGCTTTCCCCCGCCCCGATGGTCACGGGCACAATCGGCGGCGCGGAAGCTTCCAGTAATTTGGCTCTGGCTTCATCGGAAACATAGGGGCATTTAGCCAGTTCGGTCTTACCGGCCGCCAGGGCCATGGCAAAAGCCAGGCAGGTGGGCACGCCGCAGGCCCCGCAGTTGGTCTTGGGCAATAGTTTAAATATCTCTATTCCGGTTAGTGCCACTATACTAATCCCTTTCCCTCGCCGGTTTCCCTCTTTGTAAAAGAGGGATTAAGGGAGATTTTACTCCCCCGCCATATCGGCTATCATTTCCCGCACCAGTTTGACCGCTTCCGGGTGCCGCATTATCAGTACGTCGGCCCCCGCCATCAAAAGGATGGTGGCGGACATCGCTTCCAGTAAAATCCCCCGCTTAGCCGCGTCCCCCATTTTGGGGTCGTCTTGCTCCGTTATTTTGGTCTCTTTGGTTTTCCAGACCTCTTTGGCCAGGTTGCAGATGATGGGGAACTGCAGCTTGGCGTCCTGCTGCGTTAAAGCGGCCATGCGCGTTCTTTCCATCACCGAGTAGCAGTACTCGATGCCGTAGCCGATGCCGCTGACGGAGGTATCCATCAATAGCCCGTTCTCCGGGACGCCCAGGTTGCCCAGCAGGATATTTAACTGCTTGGCCAGGTTTATATCGATAGGGGTTGACGCGGCTACCACATGCTTAAACCCGATGGCCGCCGCCCCGATTTTCTTATGGTCGGCTTCTTCCACCGGCCCCAGCACCAGGTTCCGGTCCGGGCAGGCTTCCGCGACGGCTTTTAAAACCTCGGTGTCTTTATCGTGGTTGGCTGTGCCCCAGACGATAAGCGGCACATCGATGGTATCCGCCACTTTTTTGACCGTTTTGACGGCTGCTTCCGCCGGCCGGTTCAGCCCGTTGGGGTCGGTGCTTTCCAGTTGGAGGCATATCATCTCCGCGCCGTAGACCTTAACGCACTTCTGCGCCCAGGCCGCGGGGTCGTTAAGGACATCCTGGAACGGTTCCAGCGCGGTTGGCGGCCAGTCCTGCGGGGGCATATCATAGACTTCCATGGCGATGCGCGGCAGGTCGGGCATCCGGCCTTCAAAAAAATAGAACGGGTAGGCCGTTTCTCCGCCCACGGTGATGGCTTTACGGCCTTTGCCCAGCGTTACTTCTTTGATTTTTCCGCTGTAGGCGGTCTTAGGAATCTCGAATGCCATTTTGACTCCTTTTTCCGGCAAAACAAAAGGGGGTTAAGGGAGGGGACGATTCCCCCCTTAACCCCCTTATTATAACGTATCTTAAAGGATATTTCAGGTATTCAGGATGCTACCCGTTTTTTTGTACAAAATACTGATTAATTGCCTCTCCCCGGCGTGGGAGCCTTGTAGCAAAAGTCATGCTGAAGAGCGAAGCGCTGAAGAATGACCATAAAATAATACTTTTGATACAACACCCGTCAATGGAGAGGAATGGAAGCTATTATTTAATGCCGTGGGCAACTTTAGCGGCTTTAACGGTGTTCATCATCAGCATGGTGATGGTCATGGGGCCTACGCCGCCCGGGACGGGCGTGATAGCTCTGGCTTTTTCTTTGACGCCTTCGAAGTCCACATCGCCGACGAGGATTCGCTTGCCTTCGGCGGTCTTGCCGATTTCGTTGACGCCCACGTCGATGATGGTGCAGCCGGGTTTGACCATATCGCCGGTTACCGTCTTCGGTTTGCCGGCGGCTGCGATGATAATATCCGCGTTCTTGGTATAGAAAGCCAGGTTCTTCGTTTTGGTGTGGCAGAGAGTCACCGTAGCGTTAGCGCCGGGGGCTTTCTGCAGGAGGATATTAAGGATAGGTTTGCCGACCAGGTTGCTGCGGCCGATGACCACCACATCCGCGCCCTCTATCTGCGTGTTGGAGCGGATGAGCAGCTGCTGGATGCCTCTCGGCGTACAGGGTATAAAGTCCGCCTCGCCGATCATCAGCTTGCCCTGGTTGACCGGGTGCAGCCCGTCTACGTCTTTGTTCGGGTCGATGTGGTAAATCAGGTCTTCTTCGTTGAGGTGCTTGGGGAGGGGAAGCTGGCACAGGATGCCGTTTATCTTCGGGTCCTTGTTGAGTTTCTCTACCAGGGCGATAAGGTCTTTTTGAGTTGTATTTTCCGGGAGGTCATATCTTTCAGAATAGATACCCAGTTCTTTGGCGGTCTTTTCTTTTTGGCCTACATATACCTGTGAGGCCGCGTCGTTTCCGACGAGCACGGTGACCAGTCCGGGCACCACGTTGTGCCTGGCTTTAAGATCGGCGATTTCTTTCTTGAGTTCTTCGCGGATTTGCGCGGCAACTTCTGCGCCTTTGATTAATTGTGCGGTCATGTTATACCCCCCTTATATTTATTCGTTGTGATTGTTTATTGTCCGGAAAACATATCCGGTGATATCTCGATGGCATCTTCGGCTTCTGCCGGAAGGTCTATCGCAACGGGAGAATTGTAATCGTATATTTCCAAAATCCCGCTTGTTTCCGTCGTAGCTTTATCAAAGTCAATCGCATCCGACCGCGCGAAGTCGCTCGTGAATTCCTGCACGCCGGTTATTTCCATCCTGTGAATGTACTTGGTATCTTTGGCTATCCAGACCAGATACGAGAGTTGCTTGTAAACGTCAGCAACATCTCCCGCTTTATCCCAATCGATTTCAAATCCTCCGGACATTTGGCTCTGGGCATATTCGCGCAGGTAGTCTTCACTGGGGGCGATTTTAAGAACGTAGCAATCTATCCCTCTTATCGTTGCGTATTCAACGAATTCTATGGCGGCAGGCAGTTCCATGACATCCATTTCTTCCTGCATCATACTAATATTAAAAGAATCAAGTATTTCTTGGGTAACCGGCATCTTTATCCATTGTTCGCCAAAATCGGGGGCGGAGGCTTTCATATAAACGTAGTCTGCAAGCACATATATTTCTACTGCCTGGGTTTGTGTGCCGCTTTCGGCTTCGGATGATGTTATCTCGGCGTCCATCAGCATCTGCTTCTGCGGTATATCAAAGGTTATTTGTGCTTTCATGGTCATTCCGCTCGTTTGGGCGCTGTCATCGATAGATATAACGGTTGTTGCGTCTAAATCGAGTTTATAGGTAACGGCATTTACGGTTGCCAGTTTGGAATCAGTGACGATTTGTTGTAGTTCTTCCGGCGTGAACGGGCTGGAGGTCTGTGTTGTGGCGGGCGGTGTGGTTGTTGCTACGGTTGGGGTAGTGGTCTCTGGCGCGGGACAACCCGTAATAAATACCATCAATAATGCCGCCAGTACCGGTGATAACATCAGGGCTTTTTTAATTTTCACCATTTTCTTTTCCTCTCTCTTACCGGTTATGTAGATTTGCATCGCCACTACTATTATACCCTTAATCCGGCAGCATTGCGTCTGAAGTGAAGAATCCCGGGGCGGGGTAGGGTCTTTTTCCCATCCCTCCCCGGAACTCTTCAAAAGTCCTAAATTGTTAAGGCTCCTTCAGAACAACAGGTATTCTTATTTATTAGCTTACATCATGCAGACCGTGGATTTTACCGGTCTGCACATCTACATCAACCTTCTTGAACGCCGGGTCGGAGCCGGTGGCGGGCATCAGGCTGATATCGCCGGCCATCGGGCAGAGGAACTTGGCGCCGGAGTAGATGAGGATATCGCGGATGGGCAGCGTCCAGCCCTTCGGCACGCCCTTGAGGTTCGGGTCGTGAGAAAGAGAAAGGTGGGTCTTGACCATCATCGTGCCGTAATCGTCATATTTCGGGTCGGCTTCAAAGGCTTTGGCTTTCTCCGCTGCGGCGGCGGACCAGGATACGCCGTCGGCGCCGTAAACGACCTTGGCTATCTGTGCCACGCGGTCGCGGAGTTTCATCTCGTTCGGATACAGGAAGTGGAAATCGTTCTTCTCCTTGCAGGCTTCCTTCACGGCATCGGCCAGTTCCAGGGCGCCGGCGCCGCCGTTGGAGTAGTGGGTGGATACGGCGCAGCGGGCACCGGCGGCTTCCGCCGCCTTGCGGATAATGGCGATTTCTTCCTTCGTATCGGTCGGGAAGCTGTTGATACAGACCACCGGGTTGATGCCGGAGGCGCGGATGATATTGATATGGTGTACCAGGTTGTTGCAGCCCTTCTCTACCAGTTCCGGGGCTGACTTCTTGTAAGCTTCGGGCAGCGGTACGCCGGGGGTAACTTTGGGGCCGCCGCCGTGCATCTTCAGCGAGCGGACAGTCGCCACCAGCACGGATACGTTGGGTTTCAGTCCGCTGTAGCGGCACTTGACGTTCCAGAATTTCTCAAAGCCGATATCGGAAGCGAAGCCGCTTTCCGTTACGTGATAATCGAACATCTTGAGCCCGATGCGGTCGGAGATAATGGAAGACTGGCCGATGGCGATGTTGGCGAAAGGCCCGGCGTGAACGAAGCAGGGCTGGTATTCCGCGGTGGAGCACAGGGTGGGGTTGATGGTGTTGCGCATCCAGGCGGTCATGGCGCCGGCCACCATCAGGTCTTCCGTGGTTACGGGCTTGCCTTTTTTATCGTAAGCGACAGTGATTTCGCCGAGCCGCTTGCGCAGGTCGGCCAGGTCCGTAACGATGGACAGGATGGCCATCAACTCGGAGCTGACGGCGATGCCGAATTTGCTCTGCATCATATAGCCGTCGGTCTTCTGCGTGCCCATGCCGATGATGATGTTGCGCAGCGCCTGGGCGCAGTAGTCGATAATCCAGCCCATTTCCACCCGCAGGGGGTCGATGTCCAGGCGGCGCATGTGGGAAAGACGGGCCAGCTGCTCGTCGTCATAATTGCGCTCGTGCTGCATCCTGGAGGTCAGGGCCACCATGGCAAGGTTGTGGGCGTTCATGATGTCGTTAATATCGCCCGTCAGGCCGAGCGAAAATTCGGTATGGGGAATCAGCAGGGCGTTGCCGCCGCCCGCCGCCGTGCCTTTAACGTTCATCGTCGGGCCGCCCGAAGGCTGGCGGATAGCGCCGCCGACATTCTCTTTCTGGTAGCCGAGGCCCTCGATAAGCCCCATGGTGGTGGTCGTCTTGCCTTCGCCCAGCGGGGTAGGCGTGACGGCGGTAACTTCAATGTATTTGCCGTCCGGTTTGTTCTTCAACCGGTCCATTACTTTCAGGAAGTCTACTTTGCCGACTTTACCGTAAGCAAGTATCTCATCTTTTTGTAAACCCAGTTTTTCTCGCCACTCATCCGGAGTTGGCATGTTTTCGCAGGCAGCTTCGGCTATTTGCCAGTCTGCCATCTTTGACACGTCGTAAGCCACTTAAGCCCTCCTATATGTTTATTCTCTTTACGTGCCGCTAATATTACCTGATAATATTCCAAGCCAGCATGGCTGGCGTAATTCACCGGTCGCTTTTATATTGTGGTATATAGGGAGGGTCTGGTAAAACCGGCATCCTTTTGATAGGAGTCAAATTGAATATTTTGAGCGTATTTCTTATTCTCGTATTTTAACCTAACTGCCGTAAAAAGGGCAACAATGGAAAAGCGTATGCTTTCTATATAAAGTCTTATATCTTTAGGACAATAAGATTTTACCATGCTACCTTATCCTTGTTGGGGCCTTTTTTTGAGGTATGGAAAAGATAAGCCTTAGGTCCTGGTTAATCCTCATCCGGTCAAAAAATTCACCGGAATCTATCACTTTCCCGTCGATAAGACGGTCCAGGATACTGCTGCTCGTTACCCAGTTTTCTTGGTTTCTATTCCGTTCTACAGCCATTACTATCACCCCTTTCGGATATCCATTTGTCTATTTTGATTATAGTTGAAAACAGGCTGCGGTTAATCGGTTAATACGCTGTTTTTGAATTGTCGGTTATACTTATTTCGCATGTGTTTTATGCGTATTATCGTTTGTCTTTTGCAGGTTGAGAAACTAGAATAGTATCAAGAACAGGGAAAGGAGTCGGTATATGGTTAAGGATACCTATCCCAGATGCGCCCGTTGCCCCACTAAAGCCTGTGAAAACAGGGGAAACAAAGCCGGCGTAGCTCCCGCTCTGGATAAAGCGCCCGCCTTCTGCCCGATGAAACTGCTGCCGGAAGTCTATCCGGCGGCGATGCGGGAATACGCAAAACCCGCGGTTAAAGAGTTCGCCAGAAAAGCATCGGTGCAGGAGTTCCAGTGCTACGAGCGCCTGCCGGACGGCTTGCGCACCAGGCTCCCCCGCGTTGAGGAGACGGTGCAGTTCGCCCGTAAATGCGGCTATCAAAGGCTGGGGCTGGCCCATTGCGGCGGGCTGGCTTACGAAGCGGGACTGCTGACGGATGTCCTGGAGAAAAACGGCTTTGAGGTGGTATCCGTCCAGTGCAAGACCGGCGCCGTGCCTAAAGAGGAAATCGGCATTAAGCCGGCAGAAAAAATAGCCGGAGCGGACATGTGGGAGACGATGTGCAATCCCATCGTCCAGGCCATGATTCTCAACCAATCCAGAGTGGATATGGCCATCATGCTGGGGCTGTGCGTGGGGCATGACACCCTTTTCATCAAGTACTGCGAGGCGCCCCTGACGGTGCTGGCGGTGAAAGACCGGGTGCTGGGGCATAACCCGCTGGCGGCGCTTTACGCCGGAAATACCTATTACCAGCGGTTGAGGGGTAAGATAGATTAGTTATCCCGGGGAGGTATGCGCATATGGCGATGATTGATATCAGTGTCGTGCCGGTGGGGACGGGCAGTCCGTCCGCCAGCGCTTACGTGGCCGGCGCGGTGAAAATCCTGCAGAATGAGCCGGGCGTCAAATACGAGCTGACGGCCATGAACACCATTATCGAAGGCGACCTGGCAAAATTGCTGGCGCTGGCGCAGAAAATGCACAACTCCGCCTTCGACGCCGGGGCCAAAAGGGTGGTTACCACCATCCGCATCGATGAGCGGCGGGACAAACCGCTGACCATCGAGGGCAAGATAAAAGCGGTCAAGGATAAACTGGGAAAGTAGAATTATTCCTCTCCCTTGATGAGCCTTGTATCAAAAGTCATTCTGAAGAGCGAAGCGATGAAGAATCCGTACCTGAAAAGGTGGTTACGGATTTTTCCCCCGATTTGCATCGGGGTCAAAATGACCATAAAATAATACTTTTG
>DAOUGB010000016.1:0-10234 GCA_034429595.1 Dehalococcoidales bacterium | reverse complement strand
AGCTGCAGCGCTTTTTCCGCCCCGTCTTCCGTCAGGGAAGCCGCCAGGCCGCAGCAGGGCATCAGCAGGCTGTGCTTGACGATGTCTTTAATGGAGAGGCCGTTATGGCGCGTAAAGGGCGCCATCGCTTCTTCCAGGCAGTCTTTCAGGCTGGCCGCCGTTTCTTTTTCCAGCGGGCCGGGGTGGTTGGGCACGATGCCCCACGCCACGCAGCCGCCCCGCGATATGAACCTCTTGACCTCGTCTGCGTAAAGCGCCAGCGACGGCGCGTAGTCGTACGCGTCGAAGTTAAGAATATCCAGCTTGGTTTTCAGCAGCACCGACCAGTCGGTGTTGCCGCAGCAGTGGATGCCTTTGAGGCCGCTGATGCCGTCGAACACCTCATCGAGCATTTCCACGATTTTTTCCGGCCTGGATAAAGCCCCGGCGGCTACGGAGGAGCCGTAGGACGCCATGTAAGGCTCATCCACGAAGATAATCGTCTTTTTGGATATCTTCCTTAGCTCGGCTTCCTGCCAGGCCGCCTTGAGCTTTAAGAGCTTGGGGATGGCGTCGCCCAGCATCTCGTGGTAGAGTATCGACCGCTTGTTTTCGTCGGTGACGGTCATGCCCCAGGAAATCGGCCCGGTCACGTGCCCTTTGACGGCTTTGGGGGAGAATTTCTCCTGCTCTAAAAAGGCGTAAAGCCCGGCGGCGTATTCCCGCCCCACGGGGTATTTGTCCGCTTTATTTTCCAGAAAAGCCAGGTAAAGGTCCTCCAGCGCTTTGGAGTAGTCTTTGGCCGTATCGATATAGATGCGGTTGTTCTCCACCGTCGCGCCGGGAAATCCCTCGCTGTACTGGACGTACATGTTCTCCAGGAACGTTTTGCGCGGTAGCTGCGGCCAGGCCGGCAGGTCTTTAAGGTAGCGGTTGATGACCGCGCACGCTTTTTGAGGGTCGGTATGCGGCATGCTGCCGATGATGGTGGGTAAACACCCGAATTCTGTGTTGGTCATAAAAATCTTTCCCTTCCTCCCTTCTTCCTCTTAACCTCCCCCTCAATAATATCACACCCCTTCCATTTTACCCTCTCCCCTTGTGGGAGAGGGAGACAGGGTGAGGGCATTATGGGGGAGGCATGAAAAGGAGAGGGTGGAATCTAAGCCTTTTTGATGTATTTCCCTTTTTATCATCATCATTCCCGACCGTATCGGGAATCCATTTATCGGATTAGTCCAAATGCTGGATTCCCGTTTTCATGGGAATAACGCGCGGTGGATGGGGTTCTTAAGTCGCTCCGCTCCTCCGGGATGACAACTTCCCTTCCTACTTCCCCTTAATATATTTCCCTATCAATAAGTCCAGGTTTTTCTTTTGCGGTGCCGGTATTGCGGCTAAATCCGTGGTAATCGCCCCCGCCAGCGCGTTAGCGCAGCCGCATTCGCGTTTGCCCGGCACCCTCCCCGAGGCCAGCTTGATGGTCTTTTTCGCCAGGTCGATGTTGTTGCGCATGGTGGTCAAAATCGCTTCTACGCTCACCGCTTCTTTGGCTTCGTGCCAGGAATCGTAGTCCGTGATGCAGGCGATGGAAGCATAGCAGATTTCCGCCTCGCGCGCCAGCTTGGCTTCCGGCAGTACCGTCATGCCCAGCACGTCCGCGTCCCAGCTCTTGTAGAGCCGGCTCTCTGCGCGGGTGGAAAAGGCGGGGCCTTCCATCGCGATGAAAGTGCCGCCCTTGTGCACCACCGCCCCGGCTTCTTTGGCCGCTTCATAGACGATGCCGCTCAACACCGGGCAAAACGGGTCGGCGAACTGGATATGCGCCACGATGCCGTTATTAAAGAACGTATTCACGCGGTTCCGCGTGCGGTCGATTATCTGGTTGGGCACCAGCAGGTGCCCCGGCTTCAGCTCCTCTTTAAAGCTCCCGCAGGAGTTGGAGGAAATGATGAACTCCACCCCCAGCGCTTTCAGGGCGTAAATGTTGGCGCGGGAAGGCACCTCGGTCGGGGAGACGGTATGCTTGCGCCCGTGCCGCGGCAGGAAAGCGACGCCCACCCCGCCCAGTTTCCCCGCCAGGATAGCGTCCGAAGGCTTGCCGAAAGGCGTCTCCGGCCGGACCTCTTTGATGTCCGTTATCCCCTCGATATCATAAAGCCCCGTTCCCCCGATTACCCCGATTTTAGCTTGTGGTGCGGGCATGTAGTGCCTCCTCGACAAAAGCGATTTTTAAAACATGACTAAAAAATTCACTTTGATTTATAGATGTCTCTGCGATGTCCGAGGAAATTGATAATTATCTCTTTTTGTTCCCGGTTGATTGAGTAGATAACGCGGTAACTTCCAACGCGTAGCTTAAAATAGTCTTTAAGCGTACCGGAAAACGCCTGTGGTTTGATGGATTCGAGGTTCTTTGCCAGCCAGTTTACCCTGGTAATAATGCGGCGGACTATGGTTGCATCGAGCTTTTTCAATGCATTTGCCGCATCTTGCTCCCATGTGGCGCGGAAGCTCATTTCAACTCGATTCCGTGTTTTTTTGCCACTTCCTCCATTGTAAGTCTGGGTTTTCCGGATTCTTTTTGTGCTTTTAATTTCTGAATAACTTCTTCTTTTAGTTCCAGTCCTTCATCAGGGTCGCCCAGATACTCCTGGAGTCTTTCTTCCACCGTATCCTCGATAAGAGTTTTTAGTTGTTCCACTGTAAGCTCTTTTACTTTCACCTTCCCCTCCCGATATTACTAAAATTTACCTATTCATTATAGCGAATCTGTGTATGTGCTGACCAGATATCATAAAGCCCCGTTCCCCCGATTACCCCGATTCTAGCTTGATACTGGGACATGAGGGACCTCCTGTAACTATACTAACTTGATTATTATATTACAGTGTGTAATTTTATTAAATATCTAATAAATGTCCGAAAACCGCTTGCTTTTTTAGGCTTATAGGTACTAAATTAGAAAATATTAGTATCATAAAATGTAGATATTATAGCAAATGAGTATTTCCGTCAGCGGTAAAGCTCTTATCAAACTAGCGTTAAAAGATGGCTGGGTCATCAAGCATCGGGCCACCCACGGCGTGTCTTTAGCTAAAAAATATCCTGACAAAACGAGGGTTACTGTAATTCCTGATAAAAAAGCTCTAATGCCTGATGGAACGTTGGCTGCCATTTTGGGGCCAAAACAGATGGGGATAGGTAGGAAGGGATTAGCGGAACTAATCAAAAAATATGGACACTAAAATCAAGCAGCCGTCAAAGCCGGAACGGCCTGAACGTGCGGCTCGATAAACACGTCATCATTCAAAGGTAGACAAATATCGACCCTTTCTGTGGGTCTGGCATTATAGAACTTAATCCCGTTTTCTTTGAAAAACCGCTGGCGTTCTCCAACATCTTCAAGTGTTTTGATATGTAATTTTACAGCTTCCTTAAGTCTTTTATCTGCTTCCGGTAATGACCTCCCATAAGCAGCTGTACCCAACTCTTCACAATACGCTGTCCAGCGTCTATTTTCTTTTTTGAACTTTAGTGTTAAGACTACATATCCTGTGGTAGACATAACAACCACCTCCCGAAAACACACCCTCTCTTTAGAATCATATCATACAACATAATAATACCTCAATGTCAAGAGCTACGAGCAGACTAACTTGGTTTTATTCTAGGGCTATCTTTTAATTGAGTATAAGCCAGCTTTACATATCGCGCAAGGAGTAGGAACCTCTCCTCCTAACCCCCTCTCCGTGCACGGAGAGGGGGAACTAAAGGGGGTGAGGTAAATAAGAAATAATTTGGTTTATGACTTCATTTATGTTGTTCAAAATGAAGTCATTTGAAAAACGTATTACCTTTAGGTTTTGACCCTCTAAATACTGTTGCCTTACCGCATCTTCTTCTGCCTGATATTGGTGGATATGGCCGTCTACCTCTATCACTAGTTTTGCTTCGGCGCAGTAAAAATCAACAATGAAACGTTCAATATTATGCTGACGTCTGAATTTGTACCCTGATACAGCATAGCAGCGTAAATGTTGCCACAATATATCTTCAGCTTCGGTAGGACGGGTCCTCATCTCGCGGGCTATTGGCTTGAGTTTCTCCCATAAACCGGGGTCGGTACGCCACGCTTTATATTGTTTATCCATATGAGCTTACCGAATATTGTTTGGATAATATCAATCCCCCCGTCAACGGGGAGGGAGAACAAGAGGTTAGGATTGGATTTGATTTAACGCGTAATTTACCCCTTTTCCGCCTGCAGCCTCTGGTGCAGGGATTCCGTGGTCTCCTTGAATTTGCGGTCGTGGGCATCTCTGCCCTCGGTGTACATGGCCGGATACCATTCTATCTTTTGCAGCCCTTCGGTTATCTGGTTAATCCGGTCGAAGGGTATGGATATCAGTATCGTGCCGGCCGGGAATACCTGCTTGGCTTTCATGCCGTGTGACACATCGGTAAGGATGTAATTCACTTCCCCGCTGATATACGGGTAGGTTATGAGCCAGGAGCAGGCGATGACCGGCGTTCCCTGGCTCGTCCACATCTTCCCTGTGGTAAAGCACATCGCCCGGAGGACGATTTCCAGCTGCGTCGGGTCGGCGGCCAGAATCAGCACGTCCGGGGTGAACGTCAGCTTGTCGAGGGAAGCAAAAGCGATACAGTTGACACTGTTCCTCTCCAGCTTGGTGATGTAATGGTAGAGCCTCCGGTTGGCGCGGGCTTCCTCGAAGATATGCAGGGACTGCCCGATGTGGCCGCTTTCAAAAACGGGGTCGCTTTCCGTCATGCCGGTAATGATGGGTCCCACACAGGTAAAGTTTTCCAGCGTAGCGTAAAAAGGCTCCGCCTGCTGGGCTTCCCTTATCATTTCACAGATGGACAGGTTTTTTTCAAGTTTGGCGATGCCGTCCGGCTTAAAGAGGAGGAACTTGATGGCGACGGGTTTCATTTTAAAATTGAATTTCTCAAAAATAGACAGGTCTGCTAATTCCGGGCTCATATCCACCTCCGTTAAAAAATTAATATCTTTACATTATTGACAGGTTGCGTCAGCTTTCTTTATCCCCAGTTCTTATACTTGTTCGGCTTGAGTTTCAGCTTGGCGTTGCGCTTGGCCTCGGTGCTCGGTTTGCCGGTCACCGGGTGGACGAAGCTGAAGGGATAGATGTAGCCGGAGGGATACTCCGTATCGTACTCCGCCCACTCGTCCGGGTTGAGCTTGGGCGGCGGCGGGGCGGCTTTGCCTTTGGTCTCTTTTGTTTCCGGCGGGCCCTGCGGCGTCTTGCCGTTGGTATAAGCGTAGTGCATCAGTAGGCCCAGCGTCCATATCTTCCACACGCCGTCCTCTTTGATATAGTCCATCTCGTAGATGACCGCCATATAAGCGGGGTCGAGGGGGGTGGTGGGGCGGGAGAAAATCGTGCCGTAGCCGTACCAGCGGCCGCGGGCGCTCTTGCCGTCTTTAGCGATGGTTATCACCGGCGATACCTGCATCACCATGTGAAGGAAATCCGGCGGCACATCGCGGTCCGGGTGGAAGTATTTGCGGATGCCTGCCTGCCCGTAATAAGTGCCCTCGACGAATGTGCCGGAGACATCGTCCCTCTTGGAGAAGCAATCGACGATTTCTGGGCCCATCCAGTGCTCCAGGTAGTAGCCGTAGGCGCACTGCAATTTTTTGATATCCTCGATGTCTTGCAAGGTCTGGAGCTGTTTGTCTTTGGCTTTCACCTGTTTCTTGAGAGCGGTTACCTGTTTTTCCAGCGCTTCCAGTCTGGTGTCTAACGATGGGCTGCTCATGGCTTATCTCCTTTTTATCGTTTGATAATATTTTTGATGCCTTTAGTATAAGGCGGGCGGATAATGCCTTTTTCCGTAATGATGGCGGTAATGTACCGGTGCGGGGTAACATCGAAGGCGGGGTTCAAAGCGCTGACGCCCTCCGGCGCGATGCGGATTCCGTTCAAATGGGTCACTTCCTCCGGCTGGCGTTCCTCGATGGGGATTTCTCTTCCCGTTTTTAATGAGGCGTCGATGGTGGAGACCGGTGCGGCGATATAGAAGGGGATTTTATGCTCTTTAGCCAGCACCGCCAGTGTATAGGTGCCGATTTTGTTGGCGGTATCACCGTTGGTGGTAATGCGGTCGGCGCCGGTAATGACGCAATCGATTTTCCCCGCCTGCATAAAATGTCCGGCCATGGAATCTGTTATCAGCTTGACGGGCACCCCCGCTTTTTGCAGTTCCCACGCCGTCAGCCGCGCGCCCTGAAGCAGGGGACGGGTCTCATCGGCGAGGACTTTGATTTGCTTGCCCTGCTGCCGTGCGGCCATAATAACGCCCAGGGCGGTGCCGTAACCGCAGGTTGCCAGCGGCCCGGCATTGCAGTGCGTCAGCACCGTCCAGCCGTCTTTTATTAATGCCGCGCCGTACTTGCTCAACCGCTCCGTCGCGGCCGCTTCTTCCCGGCGGATTCTCTCCGCTTTATCGGTCAGGGCCTTTTTGATATCCGTAGTATTTTTAGCCTTTCCGGCGGCTTTTTTCATACGTTCCAGCGCGAAGAACAGATTGCGGGCGGTGGGACGCGTGGCTGCTATGTATTCAATAATGTTGTTTAGTTCCTTAATAAAGGCTTCCCGGCTCGCGGCTTTTATCTTGAGCGCGCCCAGGACAACGGCATAAGCCCCGGCCACCCCGATAGCCGGCGCGCCCCTGATTTTCAATGTTTTAATGGCGGCGGCGAGTTCACGGTAGTCATCCAGTTCAAGGTAGATTTCTTTGCCGGGCAGCGCCGTCTGGTCGATGATGCGGACACGGCCGCCGAGCCATTCCAGGGGCTGCAGTACGGGTTGCTTGTTTTTACTTAAATTCGTCACGGCTCACGCTCATTAAATAGGCGGCTGCATTATCTTTACTGTACCATGCGGTCTTTAGATACTTAAAACCGGCTTTCCGGTAGGCCTTTATCGCGATGTTATTTTTCGGGTCCGGGTCGATAAAGCAATAATCTACATCATATTTTTTAAAGGCTATTTCTTCAAGAAAGTTCCTGATAATAGAACTGCCCAGACCTTTGTGAACGTAATCTGCTTCCCCGATGAATAGATCAATGCTGGCATAGCTGCCTTCCAGCCCGAACTCTATTTTTTCCGCCGGGTAGTCATCCAGTTTACAGGATTGTATCATGCCGATTAGTTTTTCATCAAAAAGGATAATGTAGCAATCGACCGGTTCCTGGCCGCCGGTACGCGGCAGAAAGTGTTTTTTAACGTCTTCAAGCGGGGGGTGATGATTGCCGTCGATGCTCCACCATTCGCTGACGTGGGGCGTATTCAGCCAGCGGTGCATCAGGGGAAGGTCGGTTTCCTGCAGCGGCCTGAAGGAGATTTTACCGGCTTTCATGCAGGCTGCTTTGCCTCTTTTCCCATCGGTCCCGCATCAGTTCCATGAGCATAAAGCTGTAGCCGTCCTTTTTTAAAGAGCCGCACGGCACGAAGCCGCACTTGGCAAAGCACTTTTGCGCCCGGATATTCCAGTCCAGCGTTTTGAGGTAGAGACGGCTAAGGCTGCTGTTCTGGAAAACGTAATTGACGAGCGTGGTTATGACATCGACTCCGTAGCCTTTATCCCAGTAATCGCGGTTGCCGATCATGATACCGATTTGCGCCTCACCCCTCTTTTCATCGATATCATAAGCCGTGCAGTTCCCGATGTGTTTGCCGTCTAGGGTTTCTACCGCCAGGGGATAACGGTAGTGGTCATACTCATGTGCCACGGACGTGTAATCCAGAAGGTAAAGCGCAAAAGGCATGATGAGCATGGGCGCGGCATCCAGCTTAGCCAGTTCGGGGTCGCACTGCCAGCGGTAATCGGCGCGGGCATCGGACAATTTTTTCTCACGGAGCTTTATTTTCTCTCCGGTAATCTTGCCGCCGTGCAACGTTTTTAGACCTGCCAGCGTGCCGTTTTTCTGTAATTTCATCTGCCGGAAAGAGGGCAGCGGAGGCGATTAGTTTTCTCCCTGTCCCTCGTCCTCTTCTTCTTCACCGCGTTCCCAGATGGGCTCGGTGAAGTAATCGATGTATTCTTCCATGGCCTGGGCGGCCACCTGTTTGATTCGTTCTCCCGCTTCCACCGCCATTTTAGACAGTTCCGTGAGGTCGATTTTTATTTCCAGCATGCTAGCGAGCACTTTTAACACGGCCAGGGCGGCCATGGGGTTGGGCACGCGGGAGGCATAAGTGGGCACCTCGCCCAGCAGGCAGATGCCGTCCATCTCCCTTTCCTTGGCGACGCCCAGCAGCAGGCCGTTAAGCCCGGCGATTTGCAGGTTGCTGGAACTTTCCAGGTTATATTCCTTTAAGCCGTAGGTCAGCAGGTGGCTGGTAGCCACCCCCCAGACCTTGGGCGGCTCCGTGTGATGGATGCGGGTGATGGCGGCGGCGCAGGTATAAATGCGTTCCGCCCCGAACCGCTCTCCCACATCAAGAATACAATGCGCCAGCTCGTAGCCTTTGGTGGCCGGCTGGTCGTCACCGAGGAACAATATCAAATCCTTACCGGCGGGGTTCTTGAAGTAATAAAAGTCGCTCTGGGGGAAGTTAGGCTCTTCCACGACGTTATCCTTGACCAGCACGCCGATGGGGTCGAAGAAGTACGATGCTTCAAGGTAGCCCAGCTCTTTAAAATTGAGCTTGGCTTTAAGGTAGTTGGCGATAATCATCGCCACGTTGCCGATGCCGGGCCAGGCGGCCAGGAGGTTGGGCGCTTTAAGCTTGGGCCGGGCGGTGACTCTAATAATATCGCTCATGTTATTTCACCTTAATCCTCTCTGCTGGCAGAGAGAAGAAACACTTCTCATCATACATATAATATAATCTTACTGCATAATAAACAAGAAAATCCGGAGGTACATATGTCATGGTTGCCCCAGTTTATTTGATTAGGGGCAGAACGTCAAGTAAAAATTGTAACAGCATCTATTTCCATTCCGTTGAAAAACGGAATCCAGTGATTAGGAATTGCTCTATTTACCCTTTAAATTGCACTGGACTGGAGTACCTGGATACCGGCGTTCATCGGTTTAGTCATATCATCATCCCTCCTTGATAAGGAGGGATAAGAGGGAGATTTTGTTATTCACCCTCTCCTTAACCCTCTCCCACAAAGGGAAGAGGAGACTTGTCTAAATCCCCTTTTAATTCCCCCTTTACGAAAGTGGGAAGATGAGCGGTCAGGTCGTGATTAATCCGGTTTAGTCATACCATCATCCCTCCTTGGTAAGGAGGGATGAGAGGGAGAATCAGTTATCATCCCTTGCTGGATACGGCCAGCCCTTTGCAGTAGAAGGGTGGGGTCTGGCAGAAGCCGCCCACCCAGCGGGCCTCGCTGCCGATGGCGGCAATATCCTTGAGAATCTTATAAACGTTGCCGGAGACCATCGTGTCTTTAACCCGCCCCACGATTTTGCCGTTCTCTATCTTGTAGCCCAGCAGGACGTTGCCGGAGAAATCCCCGCCCAGGATGTTGCCCTGCTCCGCCCCCATCAGCTGCTCCACCACCAGGCCTTCTTTGATATCCTGCACCATAGCGTCGAAGGTGGTCTGGCCGGGTTCGATGACCAGGGCGCTGGCGGCAGGGGCGGGCAGACCGCCGCGACCGCGGCTCCCGTTGCCGGTGCTCTTTTTGCCGGCGAGCGCCGCCGTCTGGAGGTCGTAAAGAAAGGCTTTAACGACACCTTTTTCAATCAGCGGGGTGCGCTGGCTGGGCACGCCTTCATCATCGCAGGGGCGGCTGCCCGGCCGGTAAGCTATAGTGGGATTATCCGTGAGGCTGAAATGCTTATCGAAAGCGGCCTGCCCCAGTTTCTGTCCCAGCGGTGAGGCGCCTTCCAGAACGATTTTGCCGTTGAAGGCGGAAAGCAGCGGCAGTATCAATGCCCCGGCCACGCCGTCCGGCGTAAAGATGACCGGCAGGGTTTTGGTGGGGGCTTTGGCGCGGTTTTTGGCGAGGTCGAGCTGGCGTGTCACCGTATCGATGACTTTTTGGGGGTCGGGAATGGGGTGGCAGGAGCTATCGCTCTCGCCGACGAAAAGCATGTCCTGGCCGGTCACGAGGTTGCCTTCCAGGCTCATGGTGAAAAAGCTCTTGCGGTACTCCGCCGTGCCGCCCCGGGAATTCACCAGGCGGACGTTAACGACGCCGCGGCTCACACCGCCCTCGCACATGATGCCGGGGGTATGTTTGG
>DAOUGB010000015.1:0-21998 GCA_034429595.1 Dehalococcoidales bacterium | reverse complement strand
TACGGCTCTTCTTTAATGATGAAACGACCGAATAAAGCCATCCCGATTTTCGTGATGGGATTCTTTTCTGATTTTACGTATTCCAGTATCGGCAATTGCCCGCGCATCATGTAAAAAGAGGTGCGCGCCGTAAACCCGCAGCTCGGCACCAGCGCGCTCGCGCCCGCCGCTTCGAACGCTTTAGCCGCCGCCACCGCCTCGTCAATCATCAGGCCGCCTTTAAAGCCGTCCTCGGCGTTCATTTTCACGATGATGGGGTAGTCCGGCCCCACCGTTTCCCGTACGTGTTTGATGACGGATACAGGGAATCTCAAGCGGTTTTCCAGCGTGCCGCCGTACCGGTCTTTACGTTGGTTTGTCCATGGGGAAAGGAACTGGGAGAGGAGGTAGCCGTGCCCCGCGTGTATCTCAATGGCGTCGAACCCCGCCCGCACCGCCATTGCCGCCGCTTTCGCAAAATCTTCCCGTACCCGTCCGATGTCTTTTTCCGTCATCATCCGGCAGACGCTGTAGCGGAATAAACAGAACTTGCGTGACGGCCCCATCGGCCTTGTTCCGGCGGCGTGCCGGTTCGCGAAGAAGCCGCAATGCCCCAGTTGCAGTGATGCTTTAGCCCCCTCCCGGTGAACCGCGTCCGTGAGGCGTTTTAAACCGGGGATAATCTCTTCCCGCATCCACATTTCGTGGCTGAAGGCCACCCCGTCCCGGGCCACCGCGCAGTAGGAAACGGTCGTCATGCCGATGCCCCCCGCCGCCACCCGCCGGTGGTGCTCGATTAAAGCCTCGCTCGGCGCCGCGTTAGGGGACAGCCCCTCAAAACACCCCGACCTGATGGTGCGGTTGCGCAGTTCCAGGTTGCCTATTTTGCCGGGGGTGAAAACGATTGGATTGGATTTCTCGATAAACGTCATATTAAAGAAAATTATATAGGTATATGCCTAGCAGTGCAAGGTATAACTCGCCTGTCATGCTGGAGGAGCGCCGCGACGAAGCATCTGGTGGTAGGTGTTACCTTATTGGTAGTATTAAGTCTTTTTCTTATGCTACACTATTCTTGCTATGGAATATGATAAAGCCGCGGCAGTCATTAAAAACCTGCTGGAAAAACATCCCCTTACGGAAGAAGAAAAAGAAGCCCTCCAGACCGCCATGGGGCTTTTGACGCTGGGTGCTATCTCCAAAAACCACCTGAAAAGCCGTCTTAAAACACAGCAAACCAAAAAAGATAAAGAGCTTAACTGGTAGTTTAATTTTCTTTTATTGCATCCCTTTAAAATGGGACATTTCCCCGTTTACAGAACTGCCGGTAATCCCTTATACTAGTAGTCCAATTCCCATCTCCCCATTTACCGGTTTCCCTCCTTAATAAGAGCCTGTCCTGAGCAAAGTCGAAGGAAGGGATTCAGGTAAATTTTGCCTGGCACTATCTATCGTCCCTCTCCTTGCCGGCGAGGAGAGGGATAAGAGAGAAAAGAGTCGGTTAAAGCTAACTTTCCATAATAGATAGGTCAACGAATACCAAACGAATCAGCCTCGGCCCAAAGCTAGGGAGTTAAAAAAAATTTTTTGGAACGAATCGGTTTTAGACTTTAAGTTGTGGTTTTAACCTATAAGCTTTGCGTTTTACGTTACCATTATTTACACGCGTAGCTATTACTGTTAAAATGGCTTTGAGGCGGCTTTATATCCGCCCGCATGGAAATGGAGCAGGAACATGGCAGACAAGTATAACCCGCAGGAAATCGAGCAAAAGTGGCAGCAGCAGTGGGCTGACGGCCAGCTTTACAAGGTCAGTGATAATGACCTCCGGCCCAAGTGGTATGCCCTTACCATGTTTCCCTATACATCCGGCGATTTGCACATCGGCCACTGGTACGCCATGGCCCCTTCGGATGTCCTGGCACGCTGTAAGCGGATGCAGGGCTTCAATGTCCTGCACCCCATGGGCTTTGACGCCTTCGGCCTGCCGGCGGAAAACGCCGCTATCAAACGCGGCATTCACCCTCTCAAATGGACGATGGATAATATCGCCAACATGCGCCGCCAGCTGAAGAGTATCGGCGCTATCTATGATTGGGACAGGGAAGTCATCACCTGCCTTCCAGAGTATTATAAGTGGACGCAGTGGTTCTTCGTAAAGCTGTTTGAAAAAGACCTCGCTTACTACGGCACGGCGCCGGTCAACTGGTGTCCCAAATGCCAGGTCGTCCTCGCTAACGAGCAGGTGGAAGACGGCAAATGCTGGCGCTGCGAGACGGATGTCGTCAAGCGGGATTTGGCGCAGTGGCTTTTGCGCATCACCCGTTATGCCGATGAACTCCTGGATTTCAGCGGCATCGATTGGCCGGAACGCATCAAGATTATGCAGACCAACTGGATAGGGAAGAGCTACGGTACGGAAATTTCCTTTGCCCTTGACGACCCCCGTGTCGAGGAAAAAGAAATACGTATCTTTACCACCCGTCCGGACACTATTTACGGCGTTACCTTTATGGCGCTGGCTCCGGAGCACCCGCTGGTGGAAAAACTGACCGCCCCGGATAAAAAAGCCGAGGTTGATGCCTATATCAAAAAGACCCGCCGCCTCACGGAAATCGAGCGATTGTCCTCGGAAAAAGAAAAGGACGGCGTCTTTATCGGCGCCTACTGCATCAACCGGCTGAACAACACCAAGGTGCCTATTTTTATTGCGGATTACGTACTCGGCAGTTACGGTACCGGAGCGGTCATGGCCGTGCCTGCCCATGATACGCGTGACTTTGATTTTGCTAAAAAATACAATCTCCCCATTCCGGTAGTCATTGCGCCGCCGGATTGGGATGGTCAGCCTTTAAAGGAAGCCTATATCGAGGTGGGCAAAATGGTCAATTCCGCCCACTTTGATGGCCTGTCCAGCGATAAGGGCATTGAAGAAGTCTCCAAATACCTGGAGGAAAAAGGGTGGGGCAAGCGCACCATCAGCTATAAAATCCGTGACTGGCTCATCTCCCGCCAGCGCTATTGGGGCGCGCCCATCCCCATGGTTCATTGTCCCACGTGCGGCATCGTGGCGGTGCCGGAAAAAGACCTGCCGGTTCTCCTGCCGGAAGAGGCTGACTTCGGGCATACCGGCGAATCGCCGCTGAAATACAATGAAAAGTTCGTCAATACTACCTGTCCCAAATGCGGCGGCCCGGCCAAGCGGGAGACGGATACCATTGACGGCTTCCTCTGCTCCTGCTGGTATGCTTTACGTTATTGCAGCCCTCATGAAACCAAAAGGGCCTTCGACCCCGCTAGTATAAAGCACTGGATGCCCGTGGACTTTTATACCGGCGGCGCCGAGCACGCCGTCATGCACCTGCTTTACACCCGTTTCTTCACTAAAGCCATCCGTGATATGGGCATCATTGACTTCGGCGAACCTTTCCTGAAGCTGTTTAACCAGGGCACCATCCTGCAGGACTCGCAAAAGATGAGCAAATCCCGGGGCAACGTCGTCAACCCGGACGAATATGTCGCGACGCTTGGCGTGGATACGGTACGCGCCTATATGATGTTCATCGCTCCCTGGGAACAGGGCGGCAACTGGGATGATAGCGGTATCGCCGGCATCAGCCGCTGGCTGAACCGTGTCTGGAACCTGGTGGAAGAAGGTTATACTTCTAAAAGCGCTGAAGGTGATAATGACCTCGCCCGCCTGACCCACCAGACGATTAAAAAAGTCACCGAGGACTTCGAGAAGATACGCCTGAATACCATGGTGGCGGCTCTTATGGAGCTCACCAACTTTATGGGGAAGGTAAAAGAAGCCGGCAGCGTCTCTGAAAAGGTCTGGCAGGACGCTGTAAAGACACTCCTGCTGCTTTTGGCCCCCACCGCTCCTCATATGGTAGAAGAGCTCTGGGCAAGGCGGGGTTATACTTACAGTATCCATAACCAGCCCTGGCCGAAATACGATGCATCTTTGGTCGCCAGCGATGAGTTCACGCTCGTCATACAGGTCAACGGCAAAGTCCGTGACCGCCTGACCGCTCCGGTAAGCGTTAGCGAGGATGATGCGAAAAAGATGGCCATGGCGCTGGATAAGGTCAAGCCTTTTGTAGATGGGAAACAGGTAATCAAGGTAATCTACGTACCCGGCAAACTGGTTAATATTGTGGTGAGGTAGTTTATGAAAATCGCTTTCATCGGCGGGGGAAATATGGGGGAGGCTATTCTGGCATCTCTGCTGGAGAAAGAGCTTTGCCAGACCGCAGATATTTCCGTGAGTGATATCAGCGAAACCCGCCGCGATTATCTTAAAAAGAAATACGGCATTGCCGTTACGGATAAGAACAAAGAGGCCGTCATCGGCAAAGACGTTATTGTCCTGGCGGTCAAGCCCCAGAATATTATGGAAGCCCTGGCCGACTTTAAAGATAATCTTAAACTCGGACAGTTGATACTGTCCATCGCCGCCGGAGTAAAAATCGATACCATCATCAAGTGTACGGGACATCACAGTGTCGTGCGTTCCATGCCCAACACTCCCGCCCAGCTCGGCCTCGGCATGACCGGCTGGACGGCCACCAAAGACGTCACCGCCCCGCAAAAAGCCCTGGCGGGCGCTATCCTGGGTACGATGGGCAAAGAGATTTATTTTGCAGATGAAGCGTCGCTCGATATGGTTACGGCCGTCAGCGGCAGCGGCCCCGCCTATTTTTATCTTTTCGCGGAAGCGCTCATCGATGCGGCGGTAGGGTTGGGACTTGCCGTAAAAGACGCGGAAGTGCTGGTCAAACAGACGATGCTCGGCGCCGCCCATCTCATGAACAGCTCGGATAAATCCCCGGCGGAGCTGCGGCGCAACGTTACCTCCAAAGGCGGCACTACAGAGCAGGCCATCAAAGTCTTTGAAGAAAGCGGCCTGGCGCGGATAGTAGGGGAGGCGGTCAAGGCGGCCTGCCGGCGCGCTGAAGAACTGGGGAAAACCTCCTGAAACCGAAAAAGATGATTTACGTTATATATAGCAGGTAAATACCTGGCAAGTATGCGGAAGGAGGGATTACATGAACTGGCTTGATATCCTGATTGCGGTCATTATCGTAATATCGATAATCGGCGGCCTGATGGCAGGCATTATCAAAATTCTTTTTACCATTGCCGGTCTGATTATCGGCGTGGTGCTGGCGGGCAATTATTCCGGGGCTTTAGCCGATAAGCTGACCTTTATTGCTGACCCTAACATCGCTAATATCGTAGCTTTCATCATCATTATGCTGGTGGTCATGATTATCGCCGCCGTCCTGGCGTTTGTTATCAAAAAAGTAGCCTCGGCAATACTACTGGGCTGGGTAAACCGCATCGGCGGTGCGGTGCTGGGCGTGTTCCTTGGGATGATTTTCTGCGGGGCTTTACTTGCGATGTGGGTTAAATACCTGGGTATCAGTGATGTTGTAAGTAATTCCTGGCTGGCCAGCTTCCTGCTGGATAAATTCCCCATCGTGATGGGGTTCCTGCCGGATGAATTTGATTCGGTAAAGAATTATTTCAACTAGGCATATTCGGGAAAAGCACGAAAAAGGACTTTTCTCATCAGGATAAGAGTCCTCAAATTTGTTAGTGATTAGAATCCAGAGCGATTTGTTGATCCTGAATTATAGCGGGCGCGCTCCCGGACGTTGCCTGATAACGGCACCCGCCATTGATTCAGACAATTGACTAATTTATTTCTTCTTTGGGTTGGCGGGGTCGGGTTTGGGCGCATCTACCGGGCAGATTTCCGCGCATTTGGGGGAATCTGCAAAGCCTTCGCACTCGACGCATTTCTTCGGGTCGATGACATAAGAAGTTTCACCCTCGCTGATAGCTTGCACGGGGCACTCTGATTCACAGGCTCCGCAACTGATACACTCGTCGGTTATTTTGTACGCCATAATTTTCCTCCTGAAACAATCGTTGAGAACTAAGATAGCAGGCAGGCCGGTAGCCTGTTTATTTCAATTCCAGCCTTGCCCATTTTGTCTTAAGGGCCTCATAGACATGAGCTGGAACGAGCTTACTGATTTTCTTGCCTTCGCCCAGACCGGCTATTTCTTTAATCAAACTGGCGCTAAGGAACTGGTATTCCTGGCTGGCCATAAAGCAGATGGTCTCGAGGCCTGGTAACAGCATCTGGTTCATCATAGCCATTTCAAATTCCCACTCAAAATCGCCGACCATCCTCAAGCCACGCACCAATACGGTGGCGTTAATCTCTTTAGCAAATTCCACCGTAATACTGGAATAAGGCATAACTTCAATTTTGGGAGAGTTCTTCGTGGCTTCTTTGGCCATGGCCACGCGTTCTTCTAAAGAGAACATAAGATGCTTTGACGGCGTGGCAAAAATACCGATAACGGTTTTATCAAAGAGCCGAGAGGCTCTCCTGGCAATATCCAGGTGTCCGTTAGTGATGGGGTCAAAGCTGCCGGGATAAAGTGCAACGATCAAGACCTGGCCTCCTTTTGATAAAACGAGATGCAGCTATCACCATGACGGTGTTCTTTTAAAAGGTTAAGCGCGCCATAAGATGGCTGGAGGGGAATACGCGCGGAATGGGTCATCATCACAGTAGTTTTAGCGCCAACCAGCGGTGACTGCGCCAGTTGCGTGATAAACTCACCGGTAGATGCGTTGGAATAGGGCGGGTCCATCAATATAATGTTATACTCCTTATCGAGCATAGAAAGTGCTTTAAAAGCGCTACAGCAAAAGACTCTGGCTTGTGACGAAAGTTTTGTTTTCTCCAGATTCTCCTTAATTATATCACAACACTTAGGCTCGCTTTCAACAAAGTCCGCCCACTCCGCCCCCCGGCTTAGTGCTTCTATCCCCAGCGCGCCGCTGCCGGCGAACAGGTCGAGCACCTGCGACCAATCATCCGCGATGTTTTCCAACATTGAGAATATCGAGCCGCGTACCAAGTCAGTTACGGGGCGGGTCTTGGTTCCCTTGGGGAACTTAAGGTGATGCCCCTTAGCCTTGCCCGTGATTACTCGCATAATATGATCGGCGCATCTCTGACTTATACATGCAGGTTAAGCCTGAATTGCTAAGTAATAGGATAACCAGAGACGGCTGCATTTGTCAAATGGCGGAAAAATCATAAACAAAAAAGGTAAGGCTGCGGGTGAGAAAACAGCCGCAGCCTTTATTTAAAGAGGATTGCTCCTCTTAAAACTTTATTTTATTTTAGTCCTTAAAGCATCATTGCTGTTAAAGCGGAAGGCTACATGAAATGACGCTGTTGTCTTGCCGGCTCATTGATATTGTTCTTGGTCTCCGGGACCTGCCGGCGGCTGAACAGGGGACGGCGCAGGAAGGAAGGCATATCCAGTTCCTCTTCCGTCTTCATGTTCTTCAGAATCTTGGTCAGCTCTTCGTCTTCCTGGTTCTGTTTGCCCATGCCCATCTTGGCATTGAAACCGGTAGCGATGAGGGTAATGCGTACTTCCTGGTCCATCGACGGGTCGTTCGCCACGCCGAAGATGATATTGGCTTCCGGGTCCACCGCGCCCTTGATAACATCGGCGGCCTGGTTGACCTCGAAGAGCGATAGCGTGCTGCCGCCCACCACGTTGAACAGGACGCCTTTGGAACCCTGGATGGAGACTTCCAGCAGGGGACTGGCCAGCGCTTCTTTCGCCGCATCAATCGCGCGGTTCTGCCCGGTCCCTTTACCGATAGACATCCAGGCCGGGCCGGCGTCTTTCATGATGGCTTTCACATCCGCGAAGTCCAGGTTAATCATGCCGGGGGTGGTAATCACCTCGGCGATAGCCTGTACGCCGTGTCGCAAAACATCGTCCGCCAGTTTAAAGGCGCTGTCCACGCCGGTCTTGTTATCGCAAAGTGTTAGCAGCCGGTCGTTGGGGATGATGATAAGGGTATCGACCTTATCCACAAGCTGCTCGATGCCTTCCTGGGCGTTCTGCATGCGGTGCGCGCCTTCAAAGGCGAAGGGCTTTGTGACGACGGCGATGGTGAGCGCGCCGCTGGATTTAGCGATTTCCGCCACCACCGGTATCGAGCCGGTGCCGGTGCCGCCGCCCATGCCGGCGGTCAGGAACACCATATCGGCGCCGCTGACGATGTCCTTTAATTCATCCTTATTTTCCTCGGCGGCTTTGGTGCCTACATGATGGTCGCCGCCCGCGCCGAGACCTCTGGTGAGCTTGGGGCCGAGCTGGACGCACATCGGCGCTTCGCATACCGCGAGTGCTTGGGCATCAGTGTTCATCGCGATGAACTCAACGCCCTGGATGTTTTCTCTGACCATGCGGGTAACGGCGTTACTGCCGCCGCCGCCAAGGCCGATTACTTTTATTTTAGCCGGATTAGCAACGAAACTGGTTCTTGCCATATCCTTCCTCCTATTTGTGAAGATATATCTTCTAAATTATTTTATTCTTTTACCCGAACATTTTTTTAAGCTGGGAAGCCAGCTTGAACAGGGAAGCGGCAAAACCGCCCGGCTTCCATTGTTTCTGGCTTTGATGTTTGGCACCCCAGAGTACCAGGCCCACACTGGTGGCATAAGCCGGGTCTTGTAGTACATCTCCGATGCCGCCCATATAGCTCGGTACGCCTACTCTTACCGGGAAGTTCAGAGTTTCCTGTCCCAGCGTGGCGATACCGGCAAGGTTAGAACTCCCGCCGGTCAGCACCAGCCCGGCCGGTATGAGTTCTTCGTAATTAGAATTCGGCATTTCCAAGACAATCAGCTTTAAAATTTCTTCAACTCTGGCTTTTATAATATCGCATAAATCCTGATAGGAAACGCCGTGTCCATCTTTAGATATAGCCGGCGCAGTATCTCCCTTGCCTTCGTACACGGGCATGACGCTGCCGTACTTCTTTTTCATTTCCTCGGCGATTTCAAACGGTAAGCCAAGACCAATCGCTACATCGCGGGTCAGCTGGTAACCGGCCACTGGCAAAATCGAGGTGTGCCAGATGCTGCCGTCTTTGAAAATGGCCACATCCGTTGTGCCGCCGCCAATGTCTGCCATGACCACGCCGACCTGCCTCTCATCTTCAGAGAGGACGGCCTCGCTGCTGGCCAGCGGCTCCAGTACCAGGTCCTCGATATCGATTCTCAAGCTCCGGACGCACTTTATCAGGTTCTGGATGGAAGTAACCGCCGCCGTAATAACGTGGGTTTCCACATCCAGGCGGAAACCGTGCATCCCGACGGGATTTTTAACACCTGCTTGTCCGTCTACCGCGTAGCTCCGCGGGATAACATGCAGCAACCGCCGGTCCGCCGGGGTTTTGATGCTTTGCGCGGAGGTAAGTACGCGCTTGAGGTCATCCGGACGTACGACACGGTCATTGCGTGTAATCGCTACTACACCGTGGTTATTGTTAGAGGTGACATGCCGACCGGTAACGCCGATATAGGCTGATTCCACTTTGTAGTTGCTGGTCTGTTCCGCTTTTCTCACCGAGTCTCTGATAGACTCCCTGGCTTCATTAATATTTACTACCAGACCTTTATGCAGTCCCTTGGAAGGAGAAATACCGACGCCGACAATTCTGGGCGAGCCATCGGCCACATCCGCGAGAATCGTGCATATTTTGGTAGTACCAACATCAATAGAAGCAATAACATTCCGTTTTTTCATCTGCCCTCCTTAGAAACTGGATTCTGAATCGGCCTAATTTTACCGGTCATTACATATGCACCCCTCCTTTAATACTTCATTTTTACGATGCTGTTAAAAAAGCCATCTTTATTTTTTGTAAAAGGACCGGCCGGCGCCAGCCTTTGGTTCTATCGATATTAAATAGGGAGTCGTCATCGGGGCTAAGGTAAGCCTCGGCATCGGAAGTTACGCGTTCCGCCGCCCGTAACTTGGCGCTGCGGCTGCGCGGATTATTTTTCAATTCTATATCTGAAGGTATAATCACTTTTTTATTGATTTGCCGGAGCCGCGGTTCATGGTCGCAGGTGCATACCGGGGTATTGGGCGGGCAGATGCACCCCCTGGCTTCCTTTTGCATAAATTGTTTGACGATGCGGTCTTCCAGCGAATGATAGCTGATGACTACTAGTTTGCCGTGGTAGCCCAGCAGGTCTACCGCCTGCCTTAGTACGGACTCCAGGTTTTCCAGTTCGTGATTGACGGCGATACGCAGCGCCTGGAAAGTTTTGGTAGCCGGGTGGATTTTGCCCCTCCGCCCGATTGTTTTTTCTATCAATTCCGCCAGCTGGCGGGTGGTTTCCAGCGGCCGTGCGCTGATAATGCCGCGCGCGATGCGGTTGCTCTGGCTTTCTTCCCCGTAAGTCCTGATGATATTGGCCAGTTTCGCTTCAGGGAAGGTATTAACGATGTCAGAAGCGCTTAATTTCTGTTCCGGGCTGAATCTCATATCCAGCGGGGCGTTATGCTGAAAACTAAAGCCGCGGCCATTCTCGTTCAGCTGCATGGATGAAAGTCCCAGGTCCAGCAGGATGCCGTGCACCGGGAAGAAGTCATATTTAATGCAGATGGAATGAAGATTCACAAAGTTATCATTCACCAGCAGGGTGGATTCCTTAAAATTTTGAAGTCGCTCCCTGGCGACTTCTATGGCAAGCGGATCGGCATCGATTCCCAGTAGTTGACCCCCTGGGGAGCTATGCTCCAGGATGGCAGCCGCGTGCCCGCCGCTTCCCAATGTGCCATCGATATAGCGGCCGCCCGGCTGAACGTCCAAAACTCTCAGAACCTCTGAGAGCAGGACAGGTGTATGGGTGGTTAACCTGCGGCTAGTCATTAGTTGTTGTTCTCCAGGCTTTCGATGATCTGCCAGGCCTGTTGCTGGCTTTCAGCCTTTTCCTCCTCCCAGAGTGACTTATCCCAGATTTCCAGATATGAATTGGCGCCGGCTACCACCACGTCTTCGGCAATATGCGCGTGGTCGCGGAGCGGCACCGGTATGGCGATGCGTCCCTGGTTATCGATGTTGGTGCTGAAAGCAGTGGCAAAGAGGGCGCGGCTCAACTTTCTCATCTTGCTGCGCGATAGGGGGCTGTTGGTCAGTTTGCTGGATAGCTTTTTCCATTCCGTGACAGTGTAAGCGGTAATGCAGTTTTCCGCACCGGGTGTCAGGACGATGCCGTCTTTAAGGGCGCCCCGGAACTTTGGCGGGATGGGAAGACGGCCTTTTTCATCCAGTTTATAGTCAAATTCCCCGTAAAACATTTTGACCTACTTCTTACCCTAATTCTCCACTATTTACCACAATTTCCCATTTTATAACACAATTTCCGAGTGTTTGTCAAGTGTTTTATAAGAAATATTTGTAATTTGTGATGATTCTGTGACGCGTCTGCTTAGATACGGTCACAATGTGGTGAGGGAGTAAACATTTTTTTGGTGGGGAAAAATGGGGAGGTTTTGGTATTATTTTGCCATTGCCTTCTGTCTCATATCATCCGGCAGGCGCTCGATGGCGTAGCGCAGGGCGGTGCGGGGCATGGTTTTTTTGTTTTGCATGACGTAAGCGAAGATTGCCGCCTGATGCCGGATGCTGGCGTCTTTCAGCAGCCAGCCGCAGCCTTTTTGCACCAGGTCATCGCCATCAGTCAATAGAATGTCCGCTATCTCAAAAATGTCCTTGAGGAATTTGCCGCGCCTGGCCGGGATGATTAGCGTTACCGCGGCGGCGCGCCGGACCCAGCGGTTGCCTGATTTTGCCCACGGCTTGAGGTCCGTTAGCAATTGGGGGTACATTTCCACGATGGCGCCGACGGTGTGGTTGCAGAGCGTATCGCATTTGGCCCAGTTATCAATGTATTTTTGCAGCCAGCGTTCGAAGGTGAAGAAATCATCCGGCTCATATTCTTTATTAAAGCGATACGACCAGGCGCAGGCGATGAAGGCTTCTTCACAATAGTTGGATTTAAACAGCTCCTCGCAAAGACGGAACACCTCTTTTTTCCCCAGGGGTTTGACCTGCGGGAAGAAGCCGGCAGCTATTTTAGCCACCCCGGGATTGGTGACGCCGTAAAAGACCACGTCTTCTTTAAAGACGCGGTGGTAGCTGCTTCTGGTTTTTTCATCCGCCTGCCGCTCCAGTTCCCGGCGGATTGTTGCGAGGATGTCATTTGGCATGGCTTATTATAACACTCCAGGGTATTGATTAGTTATTTGATTTTTAAAAGATTTTTTCTTGGCCGTTTAGCTTTGAGCTGAAGCTGAATTGATTTTATTTGTTTTATGGTAAGACAGCTATAAATCCGCTGATTCGTCTATTGGTTTTTGTAAGGATTAGTAAAAACCCCCTGAATCCCCTTCCGATTCCCTTTGGTCATACGGAATCTACGACTTTACAAGAGGGGGAGATGAAAAAAGCCGGGTTAAGTATATAAGCGGCCGGGGAAATTGTAAAGGTGATTTTGTCCATTTGACCCTTGAGCGGAGCGAAAATGAAAAGAGCCTGCCCGGAGCGAAGTGAATGTGGAGTGGGTGTTTTTAGCTAGCCTCTTCCCCCGTGAACGTACTTTATGGTAAAATATAACTTGTTTTGCTAAAACTACGATGATTAACGCAGCGATACTCACCATCAGCGATAAAGGTTCCCAGGGCCGGCGCGAGGACATCAGCGGCGAGGTCATGCGTGAAGGCATTGCCCGAATGAAGGGCAATATCGTCAAGTATGAAATCGTGCCGGATGAGCTGGACATCATCGCTGACAAGCTGTCCCAGTGGGCCGATAGCGGCAAAATCGACGTTATCCTGACTACCGGCGGCACCGGCTTAAGCGCGCGGGATGTCACGCCGGAAGCAACGCTGGCGGTAATCGACCGCGCTGTACCCGGCATCGCCGAGGCCATGAGAGCGAAATCGCTGGAAAAGACACCCATGGCGATGTTGAGCAGGGCGGTGGCCGGTCAGCGCGCCAAATGCCTTATCGTCAATATGCCGGGCAGCCCCAAAGCGGTCAGGGAATGCTTCGAGGTGATTGCCCCGGCCATAACGCACGCTGTAGAAATTATTAACGGGGTGGTAACGGAACATGCCCCGCAGGAAGTCGGGAATAAATAGAGTTATGCGTATCGATATTCTTACATTATTTCCGCAGATGTTCGAGGCGCCTTTCGGCTTCGGCATTTTCAAGCGGGCGATCGATAACGGGCTGGTCAATATCAACCTGGTCAATATCCGCGACTATACCCATGATAAACACCACACGGCGGACGATTATCCTTACGGCGGCGGAGCCGGCATGGTGATGAAACCGGAACCTATCTTCGAGGCGGTGGACGCCATTAAAGCCGGTTTGGACGATAAAGACGCCCGCCCGCCGGTTATTTTGCTTACCCCGCAGGGAAGGCTGTTCTCCCATAAGATAGCCCTTGAACTATCCCTGCATTCCCATATAATATTAATATGCGGTCATTATGAAGGCATCGACGAACGGGTACCGGAACACCTGGCGACCGACGCCATCAGTATCGGCGACTATGTCCTTACCGGCGGTGAAGTGCCCGCCCTGGTTGTCGCAGACGCGGTATTGAGGCTCGTGCCGGGGGTGCTTGGTTCGGAGGAATCGCCCCTGGATGATTCGCACGCCGAGGGCCTGCTGGAATACCCGCAATATACGCGGCCGGCGGAATTCCGCGGCTGGAAAGTGCCGGAAGTATTGCTATCCGGTAACCATGCCCAGATAGCCAAGTGGCGCCGGGAACAGATTATCAAGCGGACGCTGGAGCGCCGCCCGGAGCTGCTGGACAGGGCAGAACTGGGACTTGAAGATAAACGTCTGGTAGAACGCATGACGCATGCCGGCAGACATACTAAAAAAGATAGGGAGTCTTAACATGGATGTTTCATCATTGATTAACGTTAAAAAGAACACGAAAATTCCCGATATTACACCTGGCGATACCGTGCGGGTCAGCACGAAAATCGTTGAGGGAGATAAAGAACGCATCCAGATTTTCCAGGGTGTGGTCATCAAAATAAAGCGCGGCGGCGCCGGGGCCAGCTATACGGTACGGCATGTCGCCTTTGGCATCGGTGTGGAACGCACCTTCACCATGACTTCCCCGATGGTGGAAAAGGTGGAGGTCGTCCGGCAGGGTAAAGTACGCCGGTCTCGTTTATACTACCTGCGCAATCTTAGCGGCAAGGAAGCCCGCCGCAAGATTAAGAGGGTTGAAAGGGTTGCCAAACAGGTAGGCGAAGAAATCCTGGTGGAACAGCCGGAAGAAGCAGTCGAGCCGATAATGGACGAAGCGGCGGTAGCTGCCGCGGCGGCCAAGGAAGCGGAAGCCAAAGCCGCCCCGGCGGAAGCAGGGGAAAAACCGGCCGCTAAAGAAGAGAAAAAAGCCAAAGCTCCCGAGGCGGTAAAAGAAGAACCCGCGGCCGCAAAACCTGCGGCGGAAGCGCCGGCGGCTGAAAAGAAAGAAACCGCGGAACCGGCTGAAGAAGAGAAAAAAGAAGCCGCCTAAAGATTTTTAGAGTTTTATCATCAGAAATCGCTGGGAGTCCGCGATGAAGTACGCCGAAGTAAGTGTCAATTCGCCGGTCGCCCAGCGCCGCACCTTCAGCTATGCTATTCCCGAAGGACTGGACGTACGCGCCGGACAGGCGGTGCTCGTGCCCTTCGGGGAAAAAGAGCTGCAGGGCATTGTCCTGGAGTTGACCGATGTGCCAGCCGTGGAAGATACGCGGGAAATCCTCGGTATTATCGATTCGCAACCTATCTTGTCACCCGCTCACATCTCACTTGCCCGCTGGATAAGCGAATACTATCTTGCGCCGCTTTTCGATGCCGTGGCCCTGATGCTCCCCCCGGGCTTTGAGCGGAAAGCCCTCGCTTTTGTCAGTCCGGCGCCGGATACTGACGCTACAGCACTCGATGATGACCAGAAAGCGGTTTGGGATATCGTTCAGGGGGAGGGCAGGGTGGAAATCAAAAAGGTAGAAAGGGCGCCCGGCAAGAAAAAAACCGCCGCCGTCATCCTGCAAATGGTGCGGCAGGGGATATTAAACAGGTCATACGAACTATCGCCGGTCAGGGTCAAACCGAAAACGGAAATTTTCATCAGTCTCAAACCGGATAGACCGGAAAATCTCAAGCTATCTCCCAAACAATCGACTCTCCTCGCCTTTTTAAAAGAAATCGGACATCCCGCTGCCTGGCCGGAAGCAAGGCGGAAGACCGGCTGCAGTAAAGCCGTTGCCGACTCACTGGTGAGCCGGGGGCTGGCCGTCATGGAAACAATGGAAATCAGAAGAGACCCGATTTCTTATAAGCAAATCCCGCTTGCTTACCCGCTAAAGCTTACCCCGGGCCAGCAGGCGGCTTTTGACACGATTAAAACAGAAATCGGTAATCCTAAGACGGCTGATAAGGTATTTTTACTGCATGGCGTTACAGCCAGCGGCAAGACCGAGATTTATCTGCAATCGCTGGCGGAAGCGGTCAGGCGCGGGAAAAAGGGAATCGTGCTGGTGCCGGAGATAGCGCTGACGCCGCAGACCATCGAAAGATTCGCGGCGCGCTTTCCGGGAAGGGTGGGGGTGCTCCACAGCAAGCTGACGCTGGGGGAGCAGTATGACGAATGGCGGCATATCAAAAAGGGAGACTACGATGTCGTCATCGGGTCGCGGAGCGCTTTATTCGCCCCCCAGCCGGACCTGGGTTTGATTATCATCGATGAGGAACACGAGTGGACCTACAAGCAGGATAACTCGCCGCATTACCACGCCAGGGCAGCGGCTGTAAAGCTTTCCGAATTTACCGGGGCAGCGGTCATCCTCGGCAGCGCCACGCCGGACGTGGAAACGTATTTTAAAGCGCAAAACGGGAAATACCGGCTGCTGGAGCTGCCGGAACGCGTCGTGCCGGTGGCGGGAGCGGCCATGCCGCAGGTGGAGGTGGTGGATATGAGGGAAGAGCTTAAGGCGGGCAATAACAGCATCTTCAGTCGGTCGCTGTCCAGCGCTATCAATAAAGCCATAACCGCGGGCGAGCAGGTGATATTGTTTTTGAACCGGCGGGGCGGGGCATATTATATCCAGTGCCGACGGTGCGGCCACGTGTTGCGCTGCCGCCGTTGTGAAGTCCCCCTGTCCCACCACATCCAGGACGATGTTTTAACCTGCCACCAGTGCAACTATAAAATACCCCTTCCGGAAAACTGTCCTAACTGCGGCCACCGCCAGCTAAAGTTCCTCGGGGCCGGCACGCAGAAACTGGAACAGGAAGTAAAATTTACTTTTCCGCGCGCCCGTCATCTGCGCTGGGACAGCGACGCCACCGCCGGAAAAACCTCCGACGATGAAATACTCCAGCAATTCAAAAGCCGCCAGGCGGATATTCTCATCGGGACGCAACTGATTGCCAAGGGGCTGGACATACCGGCGGTGACGCTGGTGGGGGTGGTCAGCGCCGATACCGCTCTCAACCTGCCTGATTTCCGCGCCGGTGAAAAGACCTTTCAGCTTTTGAGCCAGGTGGCGGGCCGGGCGGGGCGCGGGGTACGCGGCGGGAGGGTGATTATCCAGACCTATGCTCCGGAGAACTACGCCATCCGGGCGGCGGCCGGGCATGATTACCGTTATTTCTATGAAAAAGAGATAGACTACCGCCGCCAGTTGCACCAGCCGCCGTTCACGCAGCTGGCCAGGCTTAGTTTTACCCATACTAACGACGCTATTTGCCGGCGTGAAGCGGAAAAAATGAAGCAGACGCTTATGGAGTTGAGTAAGGAGAAGGGGGTGGGGGGCATCGATATCATCGGGCCGGCGCCGGCGTTTATCCACCGTCGGCGCGGGCGGTACCGCTGGCAGATGGTGCTGCGCGGGACTGACCTATCCGCCTTTTTAGCTCCGGTAATTTTGCCCCGCGGCTGGATGGCAGATATTGACCCCGTGGGGCTGATTCAGTAAACTTAAAATAGATACTACCTAATGAATAAGGAGACGGTATGGCGGTTCTGCCTATCCGGACGGTGCCGGACCCGATATTAAGAAAAAAGACTAAGCGGGTCAGCAGCATCGATAAATCGGTGAAAAAACTTATCGCGGATATGCGCGAAACGCTCCACGCTGAAGAGGGGCGGGTGGGGCTGGCGGCGCCCCAGGTGGGTGTTTCTTTGCGGATTACGGTCATCGGGATGCCGGATGAGGAAGATATTATTTTAATCAATGGAGAAATAATCCGCCGTAAAGGACTGCGGCTGGTCAGCGAGGGATGTCTAAGCATACCGGGCTATATGGGCGAGCTGCAGCGGGCGGAAGCGGTCACCGCTAAAGGACTGGATGTCAGCGGCAAGGAAATACGGATTAAGGCGGATGGGCTGCTTTCCCAGGCATTGGAACATGAAATCGACCACCTGGACGGGATTTTATATATAGATAAAATGGAAAATAAAGACTCCCTGAAGAAAATCCAGCCCGATGATGTGGAAATATAGCCGTTGATTTATGGAAACGGAAATTTAGCTTATTACGTAAGCCGGTTATATCTGCCTGACGCTGATGTTTCAATAATCCTGCCTGAAGTCGGCGTGGGCTGAAAGTAAAAAAGCTCATCCAGCCGGCTATCAGGGAAAGCCTTTTTGGCGCCGATGATGAATTTCTCATTGATGCCGCGTTTGCCTTCGCGGACGCGGTAGACCTGGCTGACGGATAAGCCCATCGCTTTTGCCAGCCCGGATAGGTTTTGGTATTTACCATTAGCTAATTCAAATACTCTTGTCTTTATTATCATAATACAATTCCACTGATAAAATGCCAATTGGCATTATTATAGGTATAAAAAACACTATTGTCAAGTACGTTCCGTGCGAATTTTGCATTACGCTTGTTTGTTTGGATTGGCGACTGGAAGACGGTATGTGTTTTAACATGGAAAAGTGTGCTACAATACATAGATTGATTAGATGATGATATATGCCTGATAACCTACCGTTAAGACCCGGGGACAGATTTTTCCGTCCCAGAAGAATTAAAAGATTCCACTTAAGAAGGGTGCTGGGAATACCGGCCGTATTTAGTGCCGGATATGGGAATGTAGGTTCTTCCATTTACTATGCGCTGGGCATTGTCGCCCTGGTGGCCATGGGCGCCACGCCTATAGCATTGGGCGTAGCCGGCGTCCTGTTTATTTTCACGGCACTCACCTACGCCGAGGGTACGGCGGCCATACCGGAAGCCGGCGGCTCCGCCAGTTTCGCCCGGCATGCCTTCGGGGATATGGCGGGATTCGTCGCCGGGTGGGCGTTAATGCTTAGCTATATCGTTACCATAGCCATTTCCGCTTTTACGATACCACCTTACCTGGGATTTTTCTGGGAGCCGCTAAAAGACAATCCCGTTATCGGCACATTTGCTTCCGTAGGCATCGTCTTATTTTTAATGTTAATGAACATCGTGGGCATTAAGGAGACATCTTTAATCAATATCGGCGCCACGTTGATCGATATTTTAACGCAGATATCACTGGTGGTCATCGGTTTTGTGACGTTATTCAATCCCACGGTACTGGTCCACCGGATTATCGATAACTGGCCGGACCCGGGCAATTTAATATTGGGAATCGCCATGGCGACGATTGCCTATACCGGTATCGAGACGATGTCACAAATGGCGGAAGAGACGAAAAAACCGGAAAGAAGCGTACCCCGGGCGCTCGTCATGATGATTGTGGCCGTGCTGGTAATATTCGCCGGCATTTCTCTGGTATCCCTTTCGGCCATGCCGCCGGAAGAGCTGGCTTCGGAATGGGCGAGGGACCCGGTTGCCGGTATCGCTTTTTACATACCCATAGAAATAATCCGCGTTATTTTAAAACCGCTGATTGCGGTGTTGGCGGCCACGATTTTGTTTATCGCAACCAATGCCGGTCTTATCGGGATATCCCGGCTGACTTTCTCCCAGGGCACTCACGGGCTGGTGCCAGCGGTGTTAAGTAAAGTACATAATAAGTACAAGACCCCGTATGTTTCGATAATCGTTTTCAGCCTGATAGCCATGGTGCTGATGTTGCCGGGCTTTTTTGATATCGATATGTTCGCGGATATGGGCGCGCTTTATGCCATAGGGTCCTTGCTGGCTTTTATGTTCGCGCATTTGTCCATTATCGGGCTGCGGGCCAAAAAACCGGAAATGCCCCGTCCTTTCAAAATAGCCTGGAATATCAGGATTAAAAACCGTGAGATACCTATCAGTGCTTTATTCGGCTTTCTGGCAACAACTTCAATATGGGTTATGCTGTTAATTACCCAGCCTTTCAGCCGGTGGATAGGTCTTGGCTGGATGCTGCTGGGGCTAATCATTTATCTGGTTCTATGGTGGCGGCGCCGCAACCCGAAGGACCAGTGGGAAGTGCAGCCGAAAAAACAATAACGGGTATTGTGCATTTTTTGTAATAGCATTATAATACCCACTGTCAATAGGAAAAATCGTCGGGAAGGTTTGAGTGTTTAAAAAGATACTTGTTCCGGTAGCCGGTACGGACGCGGACATCGAGACCATCAAACTGGCTTGCCGGATGGCTAAAAAAGATAAAGGTCAG
Source organism: Dehalococcoidales bacterium (assembly GCA_034429595.1). Taxonomy (GTDB): domain Bacteria; phylum Chloroflexota; class Dehalococcoidia; order Dehalococcoidales; family RBG-16-60-22; genus RBG-13-51-18. The sequence goes on along the minus strand of DAOUGB010000015.1, from coordinate 2,477 downwards.
GTCTGGGCCGTATCGGTAGTAACGATCAAACGCGCATTGCCGCTGGACGCGGAAATAGACTCCGAGATTAAAAAAGCCGAAGAAATATTGGATAAAGTTGAAGATGCGGCTGGCGAAGAGGACTGCGAAATCGAGACGGATGTGCTCCAGTCCCGCGAGGTAGGTCCGGCGATTGTTGACGAGGCGGTGGAGAGAGGCTTCAGTCTGATTTTAATGGGTATTACTTATAAACAGCGCTTCGGGCAGTTCAGCCTGGGCAACGCGGTGCCTTACGTGTTGAAAAATTCTCCCTGCCCCGTTATACTCTATCAACAGTAAGGTATTTTTTAATACGACGTCAGGAATTTTATGAAGATATTGATTATGGGTTGCGGAAGGGTGGGCGCCAGGCTGGCCTCGCTACTGGATGAAGACGGCCATCAGGTAACTATCCTCGATAATGATACCTACAGTTTCCGCAGACTGCCGCCTTCGTTCAGCGGTACGGCGCTTTTCGGTAACGGTATCGATGAAGAGGCTTTGAAGAAGGCCGGCATCGAGGAGATGGATGTTTTTGTGGCGATGACCCAGGGCGATAACCGTAATGTCATGGCCTGCCAGGTTGCCAAGCATGTTTTCAAGGTGCCCAGAGTTGTCTGCCGCATTTATGACCCGCTGCGCGAGGAAATGTATAGCGCCCTCGGGCTGGAAACGATCAGCCCCACCAAAGTATTCGCCCAGTTGTTGCGGGAAAAGATAGAGGGCTAGGGGGGCATATGTACATTATCGTTATCGGCGGCGGACGTTTGGGATATTACCTGCTTAAGGCGCTCCTCAATGAGGGGCATGAGGTGCTGGTCCTGGAAAAGGACGCCCGTATCTGCAAGACGATTACGGATGAGCTCGGCAGCGTTTGTTTCCGGGGCGACGGCTGCGAGGCGGCGACGCTGGCGGAAGTGGGCACCGGACGGGCGGATATGTTCATCGCCGTCACCGGCGACGATGAAGATAATCTGGTGGCCTGCCAGGTGGCCAAGCACAAGCATAATGTGCCGCGTACCATCGCCCGCTTGAGAAATCCCAAAAACGCGGCCCTGTTTAAGAAATTAGGGGTGGATGTGACCGTCAGCACCACCGACCTGATTATCGAGTCCATTGAACGTGAAGTGCCGACGCATCCCGTGACCCAGCTTTTATCCCTTGAGGAAAAAGGCCTGGTCATTGTCGATGTCAAGATAAGCCCGGATTCTTCTACGGTCGGCAAAGCCGTTAAAGACCTGTCTTTACCCAAGGAAAGCAAGCTGGCGCTGTTGATTCCTGCCCAGGGCAGCGCTCAAGTTCCGGCGGCGCATACCGTACTTCAGGCGGGCGACCAGATAATCGCGGTGACCCCGCCGGATACTACGGAAGCGTTAAAGTCAGCTTTAAGCGGTAAATAGCCGTTATATAATCACGTTTTTTCAGTTCTTGTTGATGTCTAACCGTACTTTTTCCTGACCCGTCATTACCGTTGATGTGCCAAATGGCGAACCGTATAAGGTTTGAGACCCGTCTTTGATGAAAGCAGGCAGGTTTTTTAACGGCTGGAATCTGGCAGTGATGGTGCTGGCGCTGGTTATCATTGCCGGCGGTACCGTCATCCTCACGCGCGACCAGCGCAGCCCGGGCATCGAGATAGCTCTGGCAACTCCCAAAGAAATCGAAGGGCAGATATGCGTCGGGGGCGGGGTCAGCAATCCCGGCATTTATCCCTTTTATGCCGGAGATACTCTGGAGGACATTATCCGGGCGGCGGGTGGCCTGCAAGACGGCGTTGATGCGGCGATGCTTGAACTTACGGTTAGCGCCGCCGATGAAACGAACACCCCGCAAAAGATAAACATCAACCGGGCGGAAGCCTGGCTGATGGAAGCCCTGCCGGGTGTGGGGGAGGCCAAAGCGCAGGCGATAATCGATTACCGGCAGCAAAACGGCCTTTTCCGGGATGTTAACGAATTATTGAAGGTGCCGGGCTTCGGCGATGCAAACTACGAAAAAGTTAAAGACTTTATCACGGTCCATGATTAAGGCGGGGAGCAGGGACTCGTGGTAATAGTTATTCTTAGCTGCGCCTGGGTGGCGGGAATCTACATCGGCTCGCTGCTGGAGCTGCCGCCGCTGCTGTGCCTGCTGGGATTGGCACCGCTGCCGCTGCTCTTTTTTCCCCGCCTCGACCGTAAAAAGATAATCACCGCCGGTCTGGGTATCTTTCTCATGATAAGCGCCGCCGTCTATGCCTCTGCGAGCCTTTATCATGTGGATGAAAGCCGCATCCGCTTTTATAACGATACCGGCCCCGCCGAAATAAAAGGCATGGTGGTTACGGACCCCGATATCCGCGATAAAAGCGTCCGGCTGACTTTAGACGTGAGCGCGATACGGCTGGATGACGGGTGGCGAAATGCCGAGGGCAAAGTGCTGGTTTTCGTCCCGCGCTATCCCGCTTATAAATACGGCGA
>DAOUGB010000014.1:0-1693 GCA_034429595.1 Dehalococcoidales bacterium | reverse complement strand
CAGGGAATCCTGCTGGGGCTGCGGGGCAATATCCCCGCCGATTTGAATACGGACTTTTCCCGCAGCGGCACATCCCACCTGCTGGCGATATCCGGCTTCAACCTGTCCATCATGGCGGGTATACTGCTCGCTGTGGGAATATGGATCTTCGGGAGAAGGCATTATTTATACGTCTGGCTGGCGCTCGGCGCCGTCTGGGGCTACACCGTTATCACCGGGCTGAATCCGCCGGTGGTGCGCGGCGCCATCATGGCCAGCCTGTTTCTAGTTGCCGAGGCTTTAGGGCGGCAGCGCGGCGTGGTGGCGGCTTTAGCTTTGGCGGCGGCGGTTATGACGGCCGTCAGCCCTTATATTCTGGGTGATGCTTCTTTCCAGTTGAGCTTTTTAGCCATGGCCGGACTGATTTTTATCTATCCAATTTTAGGGAACTTCGGCAAGCGGGTAATAGCTAACCGGCTTGGTGATAAAGGCGTCTTCGTGTCTTTGCTTAATCTATCCGTAGATATGGCCAGCGTGACGCTGGGCGCCATCATCGCGGTCTGGCCGCTAATCGCTTACTACTTCGGTCTGTTCTCGCTGACCGGCCCGCCGGCTACTTTTCTGCTGACGCCGGTACAGCCCTTTATCGTTATCATCGGGACGGTCACAGCGCTGCTCGGGCTGGCCTCGGCGGCGGCTGCCCAGATATTCGGCTGGCTGCTGTGGCCGTTGCTGACTTATATGATACTGCTGGTCAGGGGACTGGGCTCTCCCTCGATGGCTTCCGTAGAGGTAGGCTGGCTCAACCCCGCGTTTATCATCGGCTATTATATTTTACTGGCAGCGGTAATCTGGCTGTACCACCGGCGGCAAAAACTTAAGAACATGGTATCCGGCGTGGCGGGGGTGATGAAAGCGGGTATCAATTTCACCATGGGGCTGCCGGGGGGCATTAAATGGGCAATCATGCCGGTGCTACTGCTGGCGGTGTTAACGACCTTTACGGCGGCGACGCTGCCCGGTGATGAACTGCACGTAAGCTTTCTGGATGTAGGGGAGGGGGACGCGATGCTGATACAAAAGGGCAACACCCAGGTGCTGATTGACGGCGGGCCGAGCCCGCAGTCGGTTACTCTCGCTTTAAGCGAGCAGATGCCTTTCTGGGACAGGACGCTCGACCTGGTGATATTGACCCATCCCCACCAGGACCACCTCGCCGGGCTGGTGGAGGTGTTGAAACGGTACCGGGTAGAGACAGTGATTTATCCGGCATTCGAATACGATTCTCCGATGGGTGATGAATGGCAAAAACTTATCGAGGAGAAGGGGATAAACAGCCTGGCCGCTGGCGCGGGACAGCGAATAACGTTAGGCGGGGATACCATCATCGAGCTGTTGAACCCGCCGCCCGACCTGTTCACGGGAACGGAATCGGACATCGATAATAACAGCGTCGCCGTATTAGTGCGGGAGGGGAATATAAGCTTTTTACTGACCGGGGATATCATGAGCGATGCCGAGTGGGAGCTTGCCCGGATCCACGCCGACCTTGCCTGCACGGTGATGAAAGCGGCGCACCACGGGTCGAATACCTCCAGCACTCTGGAGTTTTTGGCGGCCGCCAGCCCGCAGATAGCGGTGATTTCCTGCGGCGCGGATAACAGATTCGGGCACCCGGACGGGGCAGTGATTGAGAGGCTGGGGGAAAAGGTGG
>DAOUGB010000013.1:0-18362 GCA_034429595.1 Dehalococcoidales bacterium | reverse complement strand
CGACCCGGTGGCGATGGTCTCGCGGTCTTCATAGCCGGGCTGCCGCAGGTGGCAATGCAGGTCGATAAAGCCGGGGCAGACGATCAGCCCTTCGGCATCCAGCACGGCGTAGTCCTCTTCCGGTGGCGTGGTGTCGTTAAGCCAGAGGATTTTGCCTTCTTTAATCAGCAGGCTGGCGATGTTATCGATATCCTGTGACGGGTCGATAATGCGCCCGCCCCTGATGAGTAATGAATCTGCCATTATGTTTTACTCCAATATCAAATACGTTCTATTTGTTTGCATCAACCTATCAATTTAACTGTCATTGCGAGCCATCCCCGACCGCAGCCGGGGCTCCTCGGAATGACAATCAGGGCTGACGACCTTCTTCGACGCCCCATTTTAATGGTGTCCTCCTGTAAAGTGACTCGGCTTGAAGCCGTGGGCCTGCGCTTCTTCTTCCGAGCTGAAGACAATCAGGTTCTCCGGCCGGATATCTTTGGCCCAGTGGCTGTCCGCGCTGTGATATTTCTTCGCTTCAGGCTTATGCTCGTGCCATTCCGTGCTGGCCACGTACTTCGGCTCGAAGCCGTGCTCACAGTAGACGCAGCGCAGCGTCAGCGGGTCCGTTTTGACTATCTTGTATTCCGGCTTCAGGTATTTCGTCTCCGTCGATTGTATGGAGACGCACCGGGGATTCGGGCAGACCGGGACCGGCTCCTGCCGGTAGGCAGGATATTGCGGCAGGGTCGGCGATTCCACCGGCGGGACAGCAAGCTCTTTGACGCCCAGCAGGGCGGCCAGTAAAGCCATCCTGACCGGCACGCCGCGGGCGGCCTGCTTGAAGTACATACTGCGCTCATCGGCGTCTACGTCCACCGCCAGCTCATCCACGCGCGGCAGGGGATGCATCACCAGCGTTTTCCGGAAAGCCTTGGCCTGGAGCAGTTTTTTATCCACCACCGGGTATCTGGCTTTTAGGCCGTCTCCCTGTTCGTTGGCCGTGAACCGCTCTTTCTGGGGTCGGGTGACGTAGAGGGCATCCACGCCGCCCTTAAGCTCCACCTGGACGCTGATATCCGGCATCATGGCTAGCTGGTGGGGGCTGTTGGGGGTGGTGTATATCGCGTCCACGGGGAAGAGGTTATCATCGTTCTTTTTCACGGAAGCGTCCAGGCTTTCCACCTCGCCGCCGTATTCCGTGACCAGCTTATCGATGACATGCTGGGGCACGCCGAGTCCCGGGCTGGGGCAGAACAGGATGTCCGCCCCGAACCTGGCCAGGGCGAATATCAGGGAGTGGGTGGTGCGCCCGTATTTCAAATCGCCCCAGAGGGCTATTTTGAGTCCTTTGATGGACTGCCTTTCTTTAATGATGGTATACAGGTCGAGGAGGGTCTGGGTGGGGTGCTGGTGGCCGCCGTCCCCGGCGTTGATGACCGGTATCCCGGCATAGTCCGCCACCACTTTAGCCGCCCCTTCCCAGGGGTGGCGGATGACGACGATATCCGCATAGCTGCCGACGATTTTAGCCGTATCGGCGATGCTTTCTCCCTTGGCCAGGGAACTGGCACCGACATCCGAGGCGGTGATAACGTTGCCGCCCAGGCGGTGCATGGCGGCCTCGAACGAGAGCCTGGTGCGGGTACTGGGTTCGAAGAAAAGGCTGGCCATGATTTTCCCGCGGCAGACGCCGTACTGCTCCGCCATATTACCGGACATTGCATCGGCGAGGGAGAAAAGGGAAATTATCTCCCCGTTGGAGAGGTCGTCTATGGTCACCAGGCTTTTATTTGCCAGTGTCATGGATACTCCTCCTTCCCGAATTTCAACGCGACTCCAGCCTTTCCGGCTGACCGCCGGCCTGTTTGCCGTTGCTTTTATTGACGATAGCCACTTCATCGCGGCCGTCTGTTTCCATCAAGCGCACCTGGATATCTTCTTCACGGGCGCTGGGTATGTTCTTGCCCACGTAGTCCGCGCGGATGGGCATCTCCCGGTGACCGCGGTCGATGAGGACCGCCAGCTGAATGGAGCGGGGACGGCCGAGGTCGATTAAGGCGTCCATGGCGGCGCGGATGCTGCGTCCGGTGAAAAGCACGTCATCGACGAGGATGACGGACTTGCCGTTGATGTCCGAGGGGATATCAGTCTTTTGAAGAGCCTTACGCGCCTCCGCGGGATTAAGGTCGTCCCGGTAGGAAGAGAAATCCAGCGCCCCGACGGCCAGGCTGGACTTTTCAAAGTGCTCGATGTTTTGCGCCAGGCGCTTGGCTAAAGGCACCCCGCGTGTACGCAGTCCCACCAGCAATAGATGCTCGGTGGACTTGTTGCGCTCGATGACCTCATGGGCGATGCGGGCGAGCGTGCGCCGGATGTCTTCCGCGGTCATTAATATTTTTTCAGGCATAAAAAAACCCCTTGCCGCGTTTGGCAAGAGGTGAGGGTAGTCATTATCCGGTTGGTTCCCCTTGCCGGCCTCGCGGGACTGGCTTAAAGGTTCGGTTAAAGCTCCTTTAGCGCTGTTTGATACCATTGTAACAGAAAAGGAGGGAGGAGACAAGAGGGTGAAAAGATATATTCCCCCTCTCCTTGCCTTTCTCTCCCACAAGAGGGGCTTTGTATCAAAAGTCATTTTGAGGAGTGGAACGACGAAGAATCCGCGCCTGGCAAAGTAGCTACGGATTCTTCCCCCGATTTGCATCTGGGTCAGAATGACAATAGTATGGACACTTTTGATACAACACCCACCAGGGGAGAGGTTAAGAGGAATAAAGGAGTACGGGAAATATTATTTGGGAGAAAGTAATCAAAGCTAATTAGCTTCAGGTTTCAGTTTTAATAAACTACGGAAAGTGGAGGCTAGTTTCCAAATATCAGTTTTTTAATTTCCTGATATGCTACGGCAAAATCCCTCTGTCTCTCCCCCGTATCAGGTACGGGGCAGGCTCCCTTTCGCAAAGAGCCTGCCCCGCCGGGGATAAAACAATGGTTATTTTGTTTTTTCCATTTGTATTATCGTCACGTTATCACTCAAAGGTTCGGAGCCGCAGGGTTTAAAGCCGAGTTTCTGGTACAGCCTTAGATTATCCTCGCTTTTGTGGCCGGTGCCGAGGGTGTATTTTTTTACCTGCGGGAACTGTGCTTCAATAGCGTGCATCAGCCGGGAGCCGAGGCCGCGCTTTTGATAATCCGGATGCACCATCAGCCGCCCGATATAGCAATCACCCGCGTCATTCAACTGCCCCCGGACGGAGCCGATAATAACGCCACCAAGCGTTGCCTTAAGGACGATATTGCTTTCAAAATCAGCGCGGATTTCCGCCAGCGTTTGGGTGAGCGGGGGGATGGAAAAATCGTGATAGATTTCCGCCTCGCTTAGATAGGCCAGCTTTTGAAGCTTGAGGATTTCCTCCGCGTCTTTAACGGTGGCTTTGGTAATGATTATGTTTTCTGACAGCATAGATAATTCAGTATAACACAGATAAAATTCTCCACCAGTCTTGCGCTCACATGGCATAATACACTATAATTTCCTTTGGCACAGGGGTGTAGCTCAGTTGGTAGAGCAGCGGTCTCCAAAACCGCCGGTCGTGGGTTCGAGCCCTGCCACCCCTGCCATTTGTTCCCGTGCCGAGGTGGTGGAATCTGGTAGACACGCCATCTTGAGGGGGTGGTGCGCGAAAGCGCGTCGGAGTTCAAATCTCCGCCTCGGCACCAAGTTTAGCCTACCTGTCTTAAAGCTAATCCCAGAACTGATGTTGAAGGAATCCGTATAGTCATTTATACTTAAGGTTAACATGGCGGAACAGGCAAGACTTTTAGATATCTATATCATGGGCAAGCACTACCAGGTGCCGGAAGGGCTGACCATCCTGACGGCGCTGGAATACAGCGGCTACCGCATGATACGCAGTTGCGGCTGCCGGGCGGGCTTCTGCGGCGCCTGCGCCACCGTCTATAATTTCACCAATGACCCCCAGTTAAGATATGACCTCGCCTGCCAGAAAACCGTCGAACCGGAAATGAGCCTGGTGCAAATCCCCTTCTTCCCGGCGGTCAAAGCTACTTACGACCTGGAAAAAATCAAGGCCGACGGCGAGAAATTCAAAGCGCTTTACCCGGACATCGTCAAGTGTTACGGGTGCAATACCTGCACCAAGACCTGCCCCCAGGAACTGGAAGTAATGTGGTTCATGACCGACGCCCTGCGGGGGGATATCGCGGCGGTGGCGGACAAATCGTTCGACTGCGTGATGTGCGGACTCTGCGCGGCGCGCTGCCCGCAGGGACTGGTGCCTTATTACGTCGGCCTGCTGGGCCGCCGGATGTACGGCAGCCATATGGCGCCGGTATCCGGTCACCTGGATAACAGAATCGCGGAAATAGCGTCCGGCAAATACGATGCCGCGCTGCAGGAAATGAAAAACGCCGGGGAGAAAGAACTCCGCCGCCGGTACGCCGAGCGCGATATGGAGCCGGCGCTGGAGCAGACCCGGGAATAGAGCATAAGAGAAATGTATCCGGCATATCTGGAAGAAAATATCCACATCGTCGAGGATACGCGCGTCAGGCGGCTCATCGAGAATGTGCCGCGCCTCGATGAGCTCAACAAGATAGAACTGCTGCGGAAATATCACCCGGACTTCGTGACGTCCAGCATGCGCAAACTGCAGGCGGGCGTCAACAAAGGCGAAGCCGCGCCGGTAGAGCTGGCGGACCTCCTGGAAGGGAAAAGCCGCATCGACCCCGCCAGACTCGACCCCTCCAGCCCCGATTATAACGTGGACGTGCTGGTCATCGGCTGCGGCGGGGCGGGGGCTTCCGCGGCGCTGCTGGCCCATGAAGCCGGAGCCAGGGTACTTATTACCACCAAGCTGCGCCTGGGCGACGCCAATACGGTGGGCGCGCAGGCGGGCACGCAGGCGGCGGACCGGCCGGAAGATTCCCCGGTGCTGCATTACCTGGACACGATGGGCGGCGGTCACTTCGAGAATATCCCGGAACTGGTGGAAGTGCTGGTCAAAGACGCTCCCTCCGCTATCCGGTGGCTGGAGAAGCTGGGGGTGAACTGGGACAAGAACGCGGACGGCAGCATGCGCGAGCTTTCCGGCGGCGGCACGTCAAGACGCCGGCTCCATTCCGCGCGGGACTATACGGGGCTGGAAGAGATGCGCGTGCTGCGCGATGAAATCAGGAACAAAAAAATCAACTACCTGGAATTCACGGCGGCGGTAGAGCTGATACTCGATGACAAAGGGCAGATCGCCGGCGCGGTGCTGCTCAATATGGAAACGGAAGAACTAATCGTCGCCCGGGCGAGGGCGGTCGTTCTGGCGACCGGCGGCCTGGGACGATTGCACATACAGGACTTTCCCACGACCAACCACTACGGCGCGATGGCGGACGGCCTGGTGCTGGCTTACCGCGCGGGCGCCAAGCTTATCTTTATCGATACGATGCAGTACCATCCCACCGGCGCCGTTTATCCGCTGCCGATTCTGGGGCAGCTCGTGACGGAAAAAGTCAGGACGCTGGGCGCGCAGCTGGTCAACAAAGTAGGGGAGCAGTTTATCATGCCGCTGGAGCCGCGGGATGTGGTCACCTCCGCGATTATCCGGGAATGCCGAGAACGCCAGCTGGGGCTGAAGACGCCTCACGATGAAAGCGGCGTTTGGCTGGACTCCCCGATGATAGATATCATCCGCGGCGAAGGCACGATTGCCCGCGAGCTGCCGGCCATGGTGCGGCAGTACCGCCGTTTCAACATCGATATTACGAGAGAGCCGATTCTGGTCTATCCTACCCTGCATTACCAGAACGGCGGCATAAAAATAGACGCCAACGGGGCGACCAATGTACCGGGGCTTTACGCCGCCGGGGAGTGTTCCGGCGGGGTGCACGGCCGCAACCGCTTAATCGGCAATTCCACGCTGGAGCTGTTTGTCTTCGGGAGGAGGGCGGGCACCGCCGCCGCCCATTATGCCAGAGAGGTAAAAAGGGGCACGCCCACGCTGGAGCACGTGCGCCGCTGGCAGAAAGAACTGGAAAAGGCCGGGCTGGCGGATAAACGCCCCGTGTCACCGCGCCTCCTGCCGGACTATACCCGCCGCACCAAAGGATATACCAGCAGTATATTTTAAAATTCCGCTTTTTCTGCATTGATGAAGGGAAAGTGCCATGCCGCTGCCCGTTCAAAGAAACATCAGGGAAATTGAAAATATCCTCAATGAGGTGCTCAATACCAGATGCCCGCCGGTGGGGCGGTGCCGTTTGCTTTCCAGCGGGTTCGGGACGGCGCACGCACTGAACATCGCGGAAAACATCTTCGGGCACAAAGAGTGCCTGGGCTGCGGCAACTGCGTGGACATCTGCCCGTTCCTTTCCAGAGAGCCTTCCCGCCGCGATAAGACCGTCCAGCGCACCTCCATGGCGCTGGAAAGCATCGTGGGGGAGGACTGCGACCTTTGTGACGCCTGCATCCTCGTTTGCCCGCAGGTAGATACCACCATTAAGAATTATGTGGTCGACCACCGCATGGTGGAAGCGCTATCCCGGCTGGACGAGAAAATAGGGGATGAGAACGAGCCTGATTTAGATTTATTTATTGAAGAAGCGATGGAGTGACGGGAGATGTATCGTCTCCCTTTATAAAGGGAGATAGAGAGGGATTTTGTGCTATCGTATAACGCGAAATTACTTAAACGGTCTAGAGAATTAAGAAAACAAATGACGGATACGGAAATAATTCTCTGGTCGAAGTTAAGAATGAAGCAACCAGGTGGGTTTCAGTTCCTAAGACAAAAACCCATCGGTGGATATATCGTTGATTTCTTTTGTATGAAAGCCAAACTTGTTATTGAAGTTGATGGCGGACAACATTATGAGGAAGACAAAAAAGCCTACGATATTTCCCGAGACAATAAGTTCAAGAGTCTCGGTCTAACAGTATTAAGATTTGCCAATACCGAGATAAACGAAAATATTGATGGAGTTGTAGAAAAAATCCTGGATAATTTACAAGCAAAATCCCCCTTAGTCCCCCTTTATGAAAGGGGGAAATGAAAAAATGGATTTTGAATTATCTGAAGAACTGAAGATGATACAGAGCCTCGCGAGGGACTTTGTGGAGGGGCAGCTAAAGCCGCTGGAGAGAGAAATCCTGGGCAAAGCGGCTGACCTTTCCGACGCCCGCGCTTATCTGCCCCCGGAAAAAGAGGCGGAACTGGTGAAAACGGTCCGGGAGATGGGGTTGTGGGGCATCGGCGTGCCGGAAGAGCTGGGCGGGGCAGGGCTGAACACCCTGGGCGTCTGCCTGGTGGAAGAAGAGCTGGCCAATACGGTTGTCCCGTTCCGCTTCGGGGATGTCACACCCATTCTTTTCGATTGCAATGACGAACAGAAAGCAAAGTATTTACAGCCCGCGTTAAATAATGCAAAGCGACCTTACCTGGCGCTGCTGGAAAACGGCATAAACGACCCTGCCGCGATGGGTATGAAAGCGGCTAAAGCGGGCGGGCATTATCTCCTGAACGGTCAAAAACTAACGCTCTCCCGCGCGGGTGATGATTATTTCGGGGTTGTCTTTGCGATGACGGATGAAGGCGCTACCTGTTTTTTGGTGGATAAAGGGACGGAGGGATTCAGTGTCAGCGGCGGCGCAGAGCGCACCGGCTGGCTTTCCCGCGTAAGAGAACCGCTGTTACTTACCTTTGAAAACTGCAAGGTGGCCGCGGAAAACCTGGCGGGAGAAGCCGGCCAGGCCTTCCGGCTGGGCGCAAAATGGCTGCCGCAGCGGCGCATCGTGCGCGGGGCGCGGGCGGTAGGCATCGCCCGCCGGTTATTGGAGGAAGCCGCCGTCCAGGCGCAATCGATGGTAACGTTCGGGCAGGCGGTCTACAAACGCGCCAATGTCAAAGCGGCGTTAGCGGACATGGCGGCAGAAATTCACGCGGCGCGCCTCATGGTTTATGAAGCCGCCTGTATGGCTGACGCGGGAAAAGCCATTCACCGGCAGGCGGTGATGGTAAAACTGTATACCGGCCGGATGCTGCGCAGCGTCACGGACATGGTGGCCCACGTTTTTAACGGCCCTTCCCGCGCCGGTGAGCCGTCTATGGAAAGGCTCTATAAACATGCGCTTGAAGTAAATATGCAGGAAATTGCCCTGGAGAAGCAAAGAAGCGTTATCGCCGGGGATATTTTAAAAGGTCTTAAGGTATAGCCGGTTTTCCGGAGAATGGATAGACTTTCATGAACGAGTATGACTATATCGTCGTCGGCAGCGGCATCGGCGGGCTCTACACGGCGCTCATGGCCAGGGAACACGGCAGTGTGCTGGTCATTACCAAGGGCAGTATCGACGATTGTAATACGAAGCATGCCCAGGGCGGTATCGCGGCGGCTATCGGCAAGAACGATTCGGCGGAACTGCATATCAAGGATACCCTCAACGCGGGCGCCGGGCTCTCTAATGAAGAAGCGGTAAATATTCTGGTACGGGAAGCCCCGGCGCGCATCGCCGACCTCGTGGAATACCGCGTGCCTTTCGATACGCTGGAAGGCGAGATTGCCCTGACCATGGAAGCCGCCCACAGCGTGCCCCGCGTCCTGCATGCCGGCGGCGACGCTACCGGCGAATATATCGAAACATCCTTGAGCCAGCAGGTGCGCTCGGCCGGGATACAGGTACTGGAGAATTTCCTGGCGACGGATATCCTGGTGGAAAAAGGCAAAGTGAACGGCATCCGGGCTTTCGATTACCGTACCGGCACCAGCGAGGAATTCCTCTGCAAATATCTTATCCTGGCCACCGGCGGGGCCGGCCAGTTATTTAAATATAATACCAATCCGGATATTACCACCGGTGACGGCGTGGCGCTGGCTTTCAATGCCGGCGCGGAAATCGCGGATATGGAATTTTTCCAGTTCCACCCCACCGCCCTGCGCATGCCCGGCGTGACGCCCTTCCTTATCTCCGAAGCGGTCAGGGGGGAGGGGGGCGTATTACGCAATGCTGAAGGCTACCGCTTTATGCCGGATTACCATGAAAAAGCCGACCTCGCTCCCCGGGACATTGTCGCCCGGAGTATTTTAGCGGAGATGAAAAAGGGTCAGACCAGCAGGGTTTTCCTGGATACCACGCACATGCCGCCCAATCTTATCACCACCCGGTTCCCCCATATTTACCGTTTTTGCCTAGACCACGGGCTGGATATAACCAAAAACCAGATACCGGTAGCGCCGGCGGCCCATTATATGATCGGCGGTGTCAGGACCAATAGCTGGGGAGAAACTAATGTACCGGGGCTTTTCGCTACCGGAGAAGTAGCCTGCACCGGCGTTCACGGAGCCAATCGCCTGGCCTCTAATTCCCTGCTGGAAGCCATCGTCTTCAGCAAGAGAACCATCGAGAGAACGACCAGCAAGGCTAAGGAAAAGGCGGCGGAAACCGTGAAAAGCAAAGATATGAATACTTCTTTAAGCCAGCGTCCATTGCCTAAAGCTTTGCCCGTCCCGAGTATGGCGGTTTTACAGCAGTTACTTTGGGATAAGGCGGGCATTATTCGGGATAAAGATGGGCTGAACCAGGCGGCGGGTATACTGGCGGCGTGGCAGAAATCCCTAGCCAGACCCACGGACCTGCCATCTTATGAATTGAGCAACCTGATACTGGCTGGCCGCCTCCTGACGGAAGCCGCCCTTATCCGGGAAGAAAGCCGCGGCGCCCATTTCCGGACGGATTTTCCGCAAAATTCCCCCAAGTGGCAGTGCCATATCGTGTGGCGGAAGTAGTGGGTAAACAGTGGGGGATAAAGTGGGGAGTACTGTAGGCTGTGAGCCGTAAACTCATTATTGACTTCACATAAAGCCGGGTATATAATTTCATTATCCTGCAGGGGAGAAAAAACATTGGTTTACAGCAACGCCGCAATTGAAAAGCACTCCGGTAACGCCCAGGGCACTACCACGCCCGGGAGGGCTCTTCGTGTCTCCGGAATGGAGTCGGCTGCCGTATAATCATTCACCAGGAGATACATCAAGAGCCCCCGATATATTCGGGGGTTTTTTATTTTGCTAAAAATTCTTTAATAATCCGGAGGGTATAATGAAAGTTGAGATTTACTATTGCGTAGCCTGAAACTATGAATTTAAAGCCGCCGGGCTGGCGGATGAACTGCGCGGCGCATTTACCTTCAATGCCCGGTTAATTCCGGATTCCAGCGGCAGCTTTGACGCCGTCGTTGACGGGCGGCGCGTGTTCTCCAAAGCGGAAACGGGGCGTTGCCCGGAGCCGGGGGAGGTAGCCGGAAAGCTGGAGACGGAAGGCAAATGATTTGAAAACGATAAGGCTAATGCATTATAAATATAGAGATAGATAAAAAATAACTGATGAAGGGATACTGACTTGGCCAAGAAAAGAGAAGAAAAACAACCGCGTGAATATACCAAGCGGCAACTGTCACATTTTAAAAAACAGCAGCGCCGCCAGAAGATAATACTTTTCAGCGGCATATCCGTTATCGTTGTTGTGGTGCTCATCATTTTATCGGGATGGTTTTTCGGGGAGTTTTACCCGATGAATAAGACGATTGCCACAGTGCACGACGCCAAAATAAAAGAGTCGGATTTCATCGATGCTATGGAGATACTGGGTATAAACCAGGTAGCATATGGCCAGACTTTGGATTTAAGCTCGCAGGCAGATTACATACTGAACGCGATGGTACAGAACGAGTTAACCATACAGGCGGCGGAAAAACTCGGGATAACTGTGAGTGATGAGGAAGTGGACGAGCAAATAGCGAATATGCCTTACGCAGATAGCAAAATCGGCCGGGCGATGTTCCGGGCTTCACTGCTGGCCTCCAAAATGCAATCCGGCTATTTTAGTGACATGGTCGGGGATTCCGCGGAGCAGGTGCTGATGAATACCATGATGGTAGAAAGCAATGAATTGGTGTCGGAGCTGCGGGAGAGGCTGGCGCATGGAGAAAGCTTCACGGCGCTGGCGGAGGAGTACGCGACCAATACTGTATCTAAAAACAATAAGGGCGTCTTCGATTGGCATCCCGCTGCTGTACTTCGCAGTGACCTCAATAACCCGATACCCGTTGACTGGGCATTCGGGGCGGACGTCGTCGCGGGAGATATCAGCCCTGCCTTAAGTGATAATAGCACCTATAAACAGCTTGGTTACTGGCTGATTAAGGTCACGTACCGGGGAGAAGGAGAGGCTGATACCGAAACGCTGCTTGTTTCCAGCGAGGCACTGGCGGAATATCTTAAACCTCTGCTGGAAACCGCGGATGACATCTCGGCGCTGGCTGACGAGTATTCACAGTACGGCCCATCCAAATCCGGACATGGGCAACTGTATACGACTGACACGGATAATATCAGCGATGCCTTTAATGGTTACGTCTTCAATCCGGATACGCCGCTCGATGTATGGAGTGACCCCATCAAAGAGACTCATTACTGGACCCGGGGCGGAGCCTGGATTGTTCAGGTAGTAGATAAAGAGGCAAACAGGACACTATCGGAAGATGATAAAAAGGAACTCGTGGCTAATGCCTATAACGACTGGACGAGCAGTCTCTGGGATGATGCTGTTGTCTATTCAATGGATGACAACCAGAAACAGTGGGCAATAGAAAAAGCGACCAAAAGAATATCGGAAATAACGGGTAGCTGATATGGTAAAAAAGAGTATTGGTGTAGGACTGTTGGGACTGGGTGTGGTGGCGGGGCAGGTGGCCAGGGTGCTGACGGAAAAAGCGGATGCCCTGGCGGAAAAAGCCGGCTGCCCGATAGTCCTGCGTAAGATTAAAGTCCTGCCGCAGGATTTATCCCGCCCGCAGGCAAAAAAGATACCGGCCAATCTCTTCACGACGGATGACGATGAGTTCTTCAAGACGCCGGATATAGACATTGTTGTAGAAGCAATCGGCGGGGAAAGGCCGGCCTACGATTATCAAAAAAGGGCGCTGACGCTCGGCAAGCATGTCGTCACTTCCAATAAAGAGGTCATCGCCAAGCACGGCATCGAGCTGCTCTCCCTGGCCAGAAAGCACGGGGTGGGGCTGCAATACGAGGCCAGCGTGGGCGGCGGCATACCGCTCATCGCGCCTTTCAAGCACGACCTCGTGGCCAACGATATCACCGCCATCTACGCTATTATCAACGGGACGACCAACTATATCCTCACGATGATGGCGCGGGAGGGCATGGATTTTCACGCCGCGCTGAAAAAGGCGCAGAAGCTGGGCTACGCGGAAGCCAATCCGGAGAATGACATTGAAGGCATCGACGCCAATTACAAGCTGGCGATTCTGGCTTCGCTGGCTTTCCATACGGAGGTACGGCCGCCGGATATCTACCGCGAGGGCATTTCCCGTCTGAACGAACGGGACTTCCGCTACGCGGAGGAGCTGGGCTTTGCCATCAAGCTGCTGGCCATCGCCAAGCAGAGCGATAACGTTATCGAAGCCAGGGTGCACCCGGTCTTTATCCCGGAGGATTCCTTCCTCGCCAAGGTGGACGGGGTCTTTAACGCCGTCCATGTGGAAGGCGACCTCGTCGGCAAGGTGCTGTTCGTGGGGCAGGGCGCGGGCGCCAAGCCCACCAGCAGCGCGGTCATCGCCGACGTGGTGTCATCGGCGCGGGAAATCCGGCTGGGCATCGGCAGCATTTCCACCTGGAAAGCGGTGCCGGGCCGTACTATAAGGTCGATGGACGAGGTTGAGACGCAATACTATATCCGGCTCGCCGCCAAAGACCGCCCCGGCGTGCTGGCGCAGATAGCTACTGTCTTCGGGAAGAACAAGATAAGCATTGCCTCCGCCATCCAGCCGGAGTCCGACGAAAAAACAAAGACGGCGGAAATCGTGATTATGACGCACCCCGCCAAAGAAAAAGCCATGCAGAAGGGCCTGCGGGAACTGGAAAAACTGGAAGTGGTCAAGGAGATAAGCAATTTCATCCGCGTCGAGGAAATAGAAGGGGGATAACACCTTTCTGTCATTGCGAGGGAGCACATTCGCTTCGCTCAGTGTAAACTCCGCGATGTGGCAATCCCTATGATAAAATTAATGCAGTGATTGAGATTACCGCGCCTTTCGGCCTGCGGCCTCAATGGCCCGCAATGACATGTAATAGGGAAATAGAAGGAAGTTAGTTATGAAAAAAGGTGTCCTGTTACAATACAAAAAATACCTGCCCATCACCAAAAAAACACCGCTGTTCTCCATCGGCGAGGGAGATACGCCGCTCGTCAGCTGTGACCGCCTGGCGCAGAAATACGGCTGTAAAAAGCTGTACTTCAAGCTGGAAGGCTGCAACCCCACCGGCTCCTTTAAGGACCGGGGCATGGTGATGGCGGTGGCCAAGGCTGTGGAAGAAGGCAGCAAAGCGATTATTTGCGCGTCCACGGGCAATACCAGCGCTTCCGCGGCGGCCTTCGCGGCTTATTGCGGGCTGGAATGCATTATTGTGATTCCGGGCGGGAAAATCGCCCTGGGCAAGCTGGCGCAGGCCATCGTTTACGGCGCTAAAATCATGTCCATCGAGGGCAACTTTGATAGGGCGCTGGAAATCGTGCGCGAATTGAGCGAACGTAATCCCGTTACGCTCGTCAACTCCCTCAACCCCTACCGCATCGAAGGGCAGAAGACGGCCTCTTTTGAAATAATCGATGTCCTCGGCGACGCGCCGGACTATCATTTCCTGCCGGTGGGCAACGCCGGCAACATCACGGCCTACTGGAAGGGCTATAAAGAGTATTACGACCTGGGTAAAGCCACCAAGAAGCCGAAGATGTACGGCTTCCAGGCGGAAGGCGCGGCGCCCATCGTGCGCGGCCATGCCATCGAGAAGCCGGAAACAATCGCCACGGCGATACGCATCGGCAACCCGGCCAGTTGGAAACAGGCCGAAGCCGCCCGCGACGAGTCCGGCGGCATCATCGATATGGTCAGTGACGAGGAAATTCTCGCCGCCCAGCGCATCATGACCTCCGAGGCGGGGGTCTTCGGGGAGCCGGCCTCCTGCGCGCCGCTGGCGGGCCTGATAAAGCTGACCAAACAGGGCCAAAAGTTTACGGATAAAGTAATCGTCTGCGTGGTGACCGGCAATGGCCTCAAGGACACGGAAGCTGCCCTGAAGCAGGCGCCGAAGATTATGGAACTGCCCGCGGATATTAAAACCGTGGAAAAAGCCCTGGGATGGGTAAAATAAACGCCTCTTCTAACGCGGAGAGGGGACGGAAGGCCGAGCATGTATAACGCCGAAGCTATTAAAAAAGCCGTGACCGAGATTATTAAAGCTATCGGGGAAGACCCCGAGCGGGATGGCTTGAAGGATACCCCCCGGCGCGTGTCCGAGATGTATGCCGAGCTTTTCCATGGCCTGCATAAAGACCCTAAAAAAGACCTTAAAGTAGGCTTTGAGCTGGGACACCGGGAAATGGTGGTTCTGAAAGACATACCGTTCTATTCCATGTGCGAGCACCACCTGCTGCCTTTCTACGGCATCGCCCACGTGGGCTATATACCGGCTAAAGAAGGGCGCATCGTGGGTATCAGCAAGATCGCCCGCGTGGTGGAAACCATCGCCCGCCGCCCGCAGGTGCAGGAGCGCATGACCACGGAAATCGTCGATACCATATACAAAACGCTGAAAGCTACCGGCGCCGGCGTGGTCATCCAGGCGGAGCACATGTGCATGATTATGCGCGGCATCAAGAAGCCCGGCAGCAACGTAATTACCTCGGCGCTGCGCGGCACTTTCCGCAGTGACGGCGTAACCCGCGCCGAATTTTTCTCGATAATACAGGGGAAGTAGAAATCTATGAGCAGAGCAGATAAAGCCAGCAGTATGATAAAGGAAAGAAAAGGGAACTGCGCGCAGTCCGTCTTCACCGCTTTTAGCGGGGAAATGGGGCTGGATGAGCAAACCGCCTTTAGCATCGCGCAGGCCTTCGGCGGGGGGATGCACATCGGCAGCACCTGCGGGGCGGTGACCGGCGCTTATATGGCGCTGGGGCTGGCCAACCCGGTATCTCAAGCAAGCCCCAAGGAGAGCGCGGAGAAGACCGCCGCCCTGTTGGCGGAGTTCACCCGCCGGTTCAGGGAACTTCACGGGGCAGTTAACTGCACGGAGCTTCTCGGTTACGATTTAAGCATACCGGAAAAAGCGGCGGAAGCACGGGAAAAGGGATTATTCGTCACCGAGTGCCCTAAATTCGTCGGGGACGCCGTGAAAATCGTGGAAGAACTGCTTAAGCTGAAATAGTTTGTAAACGGGTTCTTTGATTAGCCGATGAAAAAAGTCTTGGCTTTTTCATTATCATTTATCATTCTCATATTATGTTGCGGCGGCTGCGGCGCCAAGGCTACCGCCGTGCCTTTTAACGACCTGGTAGCTGAACCCGAACAGTATAACGGGAAGACGGTCACTGTAGAGGGGATATACCTCCGCGGCTGGGAATGGATTATCCTGACGGAATCCGTGGCGTTTCTGGGTACCGGCGGCAGTAAAGAGTTGAGGCCGGTGGGCCAGTCTATATGGTTTGCCGGGTTGATGCCGAACGAAGTCCAGGAAGGGCTGTATCGCTACGTAAGCCCGGCGGGGGATGCTACTTACTACGGCAAGGTTAAAGTTACCGGCGTGTTTGAGTGTGACGGTAACTACGGCAACATGAAGGCGTACAAATACCGGATTACCGCTGAAGAGATTGAACTCCTCGAATGGACGCCGCCGCAATGATAGTGTGAGCTACACATCCAGATTGGCGTACTTGGCGTGCGCCTGGATAAAGGCCTTGCGCGGCGGCACTTCGCCGCCCATGAGCATCTCAAAAGTCTCGTCGGCTTTGGCCGCGTCTTCGATATTCACTTCCAGCAAGGTGCGGTTGGCGGGGTTCATCGTGGTTTCCCAGAGCTGTTCCGCCGTCATTTCACCGAGACCCTTGTAGCGCTGGATTTCGTTCTTGCGGGCGGTGCTCCTTTTCAGCACCTCATCTTTTTCCTGTTCGGAATACACCCACTTAACGCCTTCACTGGACTTGATGCGGTATAGAGGCGGCTGGGCGATGAAGAGGTTCTTGTTGTTGATGAGCTTGCCCATGTGGCGGAAGAAGAAGGTCAGCAGCAGCGTGCGGATGTGTGAGCCGTCGACATCAGCATCGGACATCAGGATAATGCGGTGGTAGCGCATCCTGCCGGTATCAAAATCTTCATCGATACCGGCGCCGATGGCGGTGATAATGGTGCGGATTTCCTCGTTGGCCAGCATCTTGTCCGGCGGGGCCTTTTCCACGTTAAGAATCTTACCACGCAGGGGTAAAATGGCCTGGAAACGGCGGTTCCTGCCCTGCTTGGCGGAACCTCCTGCGGAATCGCCCTCGACGAGGTAGAGCTCGCACTGTTCCGGGTCCCTCTCCGAGCAGTCGGCCAGCTTGCCGGGCAATGTGCCGGAGTCCAGCCCGCTCTTGCGGATAATAAGGTCGCGGGCTTTGCGGGCGGCTTCCCTGGCCCGGGCGGAGGTGACGCATTTTTCAATAATTTTCTTAGCATCGTCGGGGTGCTCTTCCATGTACAGGCTCAAGCCTTCGTTGACGATGCTTTCCGTGATGCTCTTGATTTCAATATTGCCCAGCTTGCCCTTGGTCTGTCCCTCGAACTGCGGTTCGGAGAGCTTGACGCTGATGATGGCGGTCAGCCCTTCGCGGACATCCTCACCGGTAAGATTGGGGTCGTCTTCCTTGAGTATCTTGGACTTATGAGCGTAATCGTTCAAAACACGGGTAAGGGCGGAACGGAAACCGGTAAGGTGGGTGCCGCCGTCCATGGTGTTCACGCAGTTGGCGAAGCTGAAAACCAGCTCGCTGAAGCCGTCGTTATACTGCAAGGCAACTTCGATAGTCGTGGTATCGGCGGATTTGATGATGTGGATGGGAGGCGTATGGCGCACCACCCGGTTGCGGTTGAGGTGGCGCACGAAGCCGCTGACGCCGCCTTCAAAGTAAAATGTGCAGTCTTTGTCTTCGGCTTCGTCTAAAAGAGTCAGCTCCACGCCTTTGTTCAGATAGGCAATCTCGCGCAGGCGCTCGGCAATCGTATCAAAATCGTAAGTGGTCTCGGTGAAGATGGTTTTATCCGCCAGGAAGGTGGTGGTAGTGCCGGTGCCATCGGCTTTACCGGTTATTTTTACCGGCGCCGTAGGCACACCCTGCTTGTACTCCTGGTGATGCACTTTGCCATCGCGTTTGACATCGACCTTTACCCACTCGGAGAGCGCATTGACGACGGAAGCGCCGACGCCGTGCAGGCCGCCGGAAACGGTATAAGACTTGCCGCCGAATTTAGCGCCGGCGTGGAGCACGGTCATGACCGTTTCCAGCGCCGAGACTTTCGTGGTGGGGTGGATATCCACGGGGATGCCGCGCCCGTTATCGATGACGGTGGCGGATTTATCTTTATTCAGGATAACGGTTATTTTATCGCATGAGCCGGCCATGGCCTCATCGACGGAGTTGTAAACAATTTCATATAAAAGGTGGTGCAACCCGCGCTGGTCTGTGCTGCCGATGTACATGCCGGGGCGGCGCCTAACGGCTTCACGCCCGCCGAGCACCTGGATATCTTCGGCGGTATATTCAGCCACTTTGGCCTTGGGTTTCTTTTGTTCAGTTGAATCCGTCATTAGAATGCCTCTTTCACCGGGGTGATGCAATAATTGTTGGCATGAGTTTTTTGCGGGAACAGAGTACCCTGCGCAGCTTTTAGATGCCACTCTATTAGCCGGAAGGCACGTAGATAGTCCATACTTTTAACCTCTTATATTGTACCATTTTTCAGCTTCAGAGTAAAGCTAAAACGCGGGTTTGAAAGTCGTATTACATATGTACGTATTTTGCCTCGGTTTTGCCCTGCGGCTTTTTCCCCTTACTCTCCCGACGGTGGTCTGGTGTTGGGGGGCGGGGGGTTCCTCATGCCCAGTCTGAAAAGCTCGCCGGTAGCCTTGCGCTTCCAGTTGACGGAAATGCGCTGCTGGGTGGGATGCAGCATCCTGATAGCCCCGGGCCGGGGGCACTCCTCCACACAGCCGCCGCAGTACCAGCACTCCTCCGGGTAGACGACGATAGGCTGATTTTTCTTCTCCGGATTGGGCATCATGACATCGCAAGGGCAGACATCGACGCACTGGTTGCAGCCGATGCAGATAGCCGGGTCAAACTCCACGGCTTTATTGGGGGTGGGAGGATTGGGCACCATATAGGCTTTATCAGTCATCTTCAAATCTCCTCAAGAGCCAGGGCATATTATTTAAGATTAGCGTGCTTTTGGTAGTTTTCTTCGTAGGAAGCGGCGTAAGGT
>DAOUGB010000012.1:0-57973 GCA_034429595.1 Dehalococcoidales bacterium | reverse complement strand
TTGCGGCAGGGTGTCCTCGTAAACGGGGCGTTCCTGTTTATAAATAATCCCGATGGGTATCTTATCGCCCCACTCCTGCGCTTTGGTCAGGGCGGCGGCTTTGTCCGCCGGGTTATAGTCCGCCCCCAGCTTGTAGACGCGCTGCTTGTACCACGCGTAGGTGTTCTGGTGGTTGAAAGAAACGCAGGGCTGTAAAATATCTATCAGCGCAAACCCCTTGTGCGTTATCCCCGCCTTGAGCAGCCCCGCCAGGTGGTCGATTTCCCCGGAGAAGCCCCGCGCCAGGAAGGAAATATCGGAAGCTAAAGCCAGCAGCAGCGGGTTGAGCGGCACGCCGGCGCCCAGCGGCGTTGTCTTGGTAATAAATCCCGCGTCGCTGGTGGGGGAAGCCTGCCCTTTGGTGAGGCCGTAGACCTGGTTGTTATGCGCCAGGTAGGTGATGTTAACGTTGCGGCGGGCGGCGGCCAGCAAATGCTGTACCCCCTCCCCGTAAGCCCCGCCGTCGCCATCGATGCCGATGACCGTCAGCTTGTGGTTGGCGATTTTCGCTCCTGTCGCCGCCGGCAAAGTCCGTCCGTGCAGGCCGTTAAAAACGTTGCCCCTGGTGTAATGCGGCAATTTGGGCGCCTGCCCGATGCCGGACACGAAGAGGATATTCTGCGGTTCGAGATTAAGCTCAACGAGGGCTTTTTTCACCGCGTTCAGTATGCTGAAGTTCCCGCAGCCGGGGCACCACGCGATGGGCACCTTGGATTCAAAGTCTTTTAACGTTGCCATTAGCGTGCCTCCTTCCGCAGGCGGTCGGCTATTTCTCCGGGGGAGAAGGGGCGGCCGTCGAATTTAAGTATCGAGCCGTCGAGCGTTTTGCCCGTTTCGCGCTTGATGAGGGCGGCCAGCTGGGACGTGGCGTTGCCTTCCACGGCGATGTTTTTCCCGGCTTTCCCCAAAGCTTCAATGGCCGCCTCCGCGGGGAAGGGCCATAACTGGCTGAAGTGGAGGGTATTGACCGGCAGCCCTTCTTCTTCCAGTAAAACCGCGGCTTCGCGGATGGCGCCGTAAGTGCTGCCCCACCCGATGAGCGTCACCCCCGCGCCTTTGGCGGTGCGGAATTCCGGCGGGGTCACCTCGCTTTTCAGGCCGTCCAGTTTGCGCAGCCGCTTTTCCACCTGCTGGTGGCGCGTGGCGGCGTCTTCTATCATATGTCCCGCTGCGTCATGCTCGTCGGAATCGGTAACAACCAGCGCTTTGCCCTGTCCCGGCAGCGCGCGGGGAGAAACGCCGGAAGCGGTAACGAGGTGTCTTTTATAGTTGGTCAGGTTGTTAGCCTCGGTATCCGTCAGCAGCGGTCCGCGGTCGATCGGCACTTTGGACAAATCGAATTTGTCGACCGTGGTATAAGAGGAAGCCAGATGGTGGTCGGTCAGGATGATGACCGGCGTCTGGTATTTTTCCGCCAGGTTGAAGGCCTTGACGGCGGCGTAAAAAGCGTCCGCGGCGTCCGCCGGGGCCAGCACGGCCCGGGGAAATTCGCCGTGACCGGCGTGCAGCGCGAAGAGCAGCTCACCCTGCTCGGTCCGCGTGGGGAGTCCGGTGGCGGGGCCGGGGCGCTGTCCCAGAACAACCACCACCGGCGTTTCCGTCATGCCCGCCAGCGCTAAACCCTCTACCATCAGCGCGAAGCCGCCGCCGGATGTCGCCGCCATCGCCCTTACGCCGGCGTAGCCCGCCCCCACCGCCATGTTCATCGCGGAGATTTCATCCTCCACGTGTATCATTACCGCGCCGTACTGCCGCCCCTTGTCCGCGATATATTCGAGGATGGAGCTGGCCGGGGTCATGGGATACCCGGCCACGAACTTGCAGCCGGCCGCCAGCGCCCCGAAGGCTATCGCCTCGTTGGCGTTTAACAGCAGCTTCCGTTTTTTCGTATTGGGGGGCTGGAGGCGGGGAAAGGCAAAATTCTTGCCGTGTTCTTTAGCGAAGTTATAACCCGCCCTGGCGGCGTCGATGTTATCTTTAATGATTTTCTCGCCGTGGCGGCTGAATTCGCTCTCCAGTACGGTTGCCAGCGGGTTGAAATCATAGTCCGCCAGCCCCAAAGCGGCGCCCACCGCCACGGTATTGGACATGAGCTTGTTCTGCGCCGTTTCCTGCGCCAGGCGGACGAAAGGAACGCTGAAATGTCTTACGCCCGCATCGATGGCAAACTGCTCCCCGTCGTAAATAATCACGCCGCCGGGCTTAAGTTCCTGGTGATGCAGGTCGATGGTCTCTTTGTTCAGCGCGATGAGGATGTCCAGCGCCGGGGATAAAGCCCGGACCTCCTCCACTGCCGCCCGGATGCGGAAGAAATTGTGGCCGCCCCGCACGCGGCTCTCGTAGTCCTGGTCCGCGAAGATGTTAAAGCCGCCGCGCGCCAGCGTTTTGGCCAGTATCGCCCCCACGGATTGTACGCCCTGTCCCGCCTCCCCGCCGGCCATGATGTTGATACCTGCTGCCATTTGCCGCCTCCCCTTACGAAGCTATATAAACGCCATTATAGAAGGAAATTTTACCAATGGATGTAATTTTTGTCACGTTTGTCATTATTTCCGTGATTTTTGTGAAAATAGTGTAAAATTTTTGACATCATGGGACTCATAGGAAATAATGTAGCATGGAGAGTGTTAGATTTTTACTCTTGGGGGGATGGGACTGTTGATAAAGCAAATGCAGTAAGAGGTGGAGTATGAACAATCTGGGAATTACGCCGCAGATAACATTATTGTTGTTGATTTTGGTGCTGCTGGGCATATCCGCTTTCTTTTCCGGTGCGGAGACCGCCCTGATGACTGTTAACCGCATTCGCCTGCGCCAGATAGCCAAGAAGCACGCCGGCACCGTGAAAAGCATCGAAAGTATTCTAACCAAGCCGGAAAAGCTTATCGGGACGATACTCATCGGCAATAATATCGTCAATATCGCCATGACTTCCATCGCCACGGCCATCGCCCTTTCCATCTGGGGGAATAACGGGATTATTTACGTCACCGTCATCCTGACATTAATCATCCTGATATTTTCAGAAATGATGCCCAAGGTCTACGGCCGCTATCACAGCGAGCGGCTTTCCATGATTGCGGCGCCCGTACTGAAAGTCATTATGACCATCTTCAACCCTGTCGTTGTCGCGGCCACGTATATCGTGAAAAAGCTGCTGCTGGTGCTGGGCATCGATATCACCAAAGCCCGGAGGAGCGTAGTCACGGAGGGTGAAGTCAAGACCCTCATCAACATGAGCTGGGAAGACGGCTCCATCACCGGCGAGGAAAAGGATATGCTTTCCCGGGTCTTTACCCTGAACGATAAATCCGTGGCGGATGTCATGATTCCCAAAAGACGCATGGTGACTTTAAGGTCGGATTACACCATCGACCAGGCGTTAAGCACCATTAAGCGCAACGGCTATTCGCGCTATCCGGTGCGGAAAGGCAAGAGCCAGGAAATCGTCGGGTTTATTCATGCCAAGGACCTGCTGGGGAAAAAGGGCAAACAGAAATTAAGCAATATGAAGAAACTTATTAGGCCGCCTTATTTCATACCGGAGGCCAAGAAAATCAACAGCCAGCTGCGGCACTTTAAAAGCCGCCGGATGCACCAGGCGGTTGTCCTCAATGACCAGGGGGATGTCAAAGGGTTGCTGACACTGGAGGATATTCTGGAGCAGATGGTGGGGAGTATTGATGATGAATATGATACCAAATAGCGTCAAAGCAGTTAAGCTGTAAACGCTGCACAAAGTTAAATAATTGTTAACAAATAGCGCCGATATAGTTAAACTGTTATAATGTCCAAAAAAGAAAGCGATTGGGGATAATGGAAGAAATAACGGCGCAACGGATTAAGGAAGCAGCGGAAAAAGTAAGAAATAACGTGGAACGCGTCATCGTGGGTAAGGGCGAGGTCGTGGAGCTGGCCATCGTAGCCCTGCTTTGTGAAGGGCATATTCTTCTGGAAGACGTGCCGGGACTCGGCAAGACCGTCCTGGCCAAATCCCTGGCTAAATCGCTGGGATGCACCTTCCGGCGCGTGCAGTGCACGCCGGACCTGCTGCCATCGGATATTACCGGCACCTACATCTTCAACCAGAAAACGGCGGACTTTGAGTACCGCCCCGGCCCCATCATGTCCCAGTTAGTGCTGGCGGATGAAATCAACCGCGCCACCCCCCGCACCCAGTCCGCCCTGCTGGAAGCGATGCAGGAGCGGCAGGTCACCACGGAAGGTGAAACCCGGATGCTGCCGCGGCCCTTCCTGGTCATGGCCACCCAGAACCCCATCGAGCTGGAAGGCACTTTCCCCCTCCCGGAAGCCCAGCTCGACCGTTTTCTGATGAAAGTGCAGATGGGCTATCCCAGCGCGGCAGACGACCGCTTGATACTTTCGCGTTTCCGCCAGGATAACCCCCTGGACGAGCTGAAAACGGTCATTACCGCCGATGAACTCCTGAAAATGCAGCAGCAGTGCCGCGAGGTGCATGTCGCGGCGGATGTGGAAGAATATATCGTCAACCTCATCCACGCCACCCGGCAGCACCCCTCCGTCGAGCTCGGCGCCAGTCCCCGCGCCATGCTGGCGCTGTATAACGCCGCGCAGGCTTTCGCCGCTATCCGCGGCCGGACCTTCGTGACGCCGGATGATATCAAATATTTAATGACGCCCGTTCTGATTCATCGCATTATCCCCAAGAGTGAAAGCCGTCTGCGCGGGCAGAAAGCCGAGCAGACTTTAAAGGAGATTAAGGATTCCGTATTCGTCCCCGTGGAAGAAGAAGGCGCCGCGAGCGAGGGGTAAAAGATGCGGGGCGATTACTGGATTTTCGTTGCGGTTTGCATCCTCATCGTCAGCCTCATTATCCAGCAGGTGCCGCTGGCGCTGGTAGCCCTGCTTTTCGTCCTGACCGGCGGCGTCTCGAGGCTATGGAACAAGTACTGCCTGCACCGCATTGAATACCAGCGCCGTTTGAGCAACACCCAGGTATTCTTCGGGGAAGAGATTGTCTTTGAGATAGAAATTACCAACCGCAAGCCCCTGCCGCTGCCCTGGCTGCAGATAGATGATGAACTGCCGGATAAAGTAGTTCTCTTGAAAGGCAAAGCCACGCAGACCCTTGAAGACCGCATGACGCTGAATAATATGTTCCCCATCGGTATGTACCACCGGGTGAAACGCCGCTTCCCGATGAAATGCTCCCAGCGGGGCGCTTTCGTCTTCGGGCCGACCCGCATATGCTCCGGCGACCTTTTCGGGTTTTTCCGGCGGGAACGGACAATCGGCAAGCTGGATTATCTGCTGGTCTACCCGCGGCTGGTGCCCCTGGAAAGCCTGGGCATCCGTTCCCAGCAGCTCTTCGGAGACATCAGGCTCAAGCAGCACCTGTTCCAGGACCCGGTGCTGACGGCCGGCGTGCGGGAATACCAATCCGGCGATAGCCTCAAGCGTATCCACTGGAAAAGCACCGCCAGGCTGGGTAAATTACAGACCAAGATTTACGAGCCTACCACCACGGTGGATATCAGCATTTTCCTGGATGTGCGCACCCTGAAGGCCCCGCTGTGGGGCAGCAGCTACCAGCTCCAGGAATTGGGGATTATCACGGCGGCGTCCATCGCGCAGAGCGCCCTCAAGGCCGGTTTCCGGGTGGGGCTTTACGTCAACCAGATTACCCGCTTTTCCCAGGGCATGCTCACCGTGCCGCCCAGCCGCCACCCCGACCAGATGGAACGGATACTGGAAGCGCTGGCGCAGATACACCAGGTGGAAACGGTGCCGGTGGTCCGGTACATCCGGCAGGAAGTCGGCAGTCTCCCCTGGGGCAGCACGCTGCTGGTGGTTTCCGCCCAGCCGGATGAGAATATGATGGCCACTTTGCTCGACCTTAAGAGGGTGGGACGCAGCGTTACGCTCGTGACCGTTGGCGGTAAGGAAGAAGAAATACAGAAAATCCAGACGGGGCGCATCCCCGTTTTTAACGTATCCGATGCTATTGCCTGGGACCTGGTACAACAGATAGGTTTGAAGGAAGCGTAAGGCTGTAGAGATAAAATGGTGACGAACCGGTTTAAAGGCATGGACTGGATGGCGGTGATATTCTACCCGCTGGCGGTCATCCTGATGGAAGCCTTCTGGGTCTCCCCCTGGCTAAACTGGATGGGATTATGGCCTATCTTCCGTGAGACGCGGCCCGTCCTTAGCCTGGCTTCGGTGATAATCGTGCTGGCGGCCTCCCTGCTGATGACGCGTATCGTTTCCCGGCAGAAAATGCCGATGTGGGCCTTGCAGTTGAGTATCATCGGCGGCGGCGTGGTGGTGCTGCTGCTGGTGGTGGCGGCGGAATATACTGACGGCTACGTATTTTTAAGCGGCGGCTGGTTCGCGCATATGGCGCAGGTGCTGGGAAACACCTTTAAAAATCCGGGCACGGTCGTCTTCGCGCTGCCGGTGATTATCTATCTCTGGTGGCGGGGGATTGTGCTGGGGCAATCCACCACTTATTTCAAAGATATCTACCGCTCTTTCCTCATCGGCCTGGTGGCGCTGATATTCCTCCTTATTATCTGGCAGGTAAGCTCGTCGTCCGGCAAGATAGCCTCGCCGGGGGCGGGTCTGGGCCTGAACGTTATCGCCTTCTTCTTCTTCGGTTTGCTGTCCATCGCCATCTGTCATTTATACACGATGCGCCGGACGATGCCGAAGGAAGAAGCGGCGCTGACTTCCGTCTGGCGCTGGCTGCCGATTATGCTGGGCGTTATCGGCGGCATGGTGCTGCTGGGTTTCGCGGTGGCTTCCATCTTTTCGCCGGAGATATTTGATAGCATCAGCGCGGGTTTCAAGGTCATCGGGTCTTTCCTGGGGAAGGCCGTCACCTACATTATGGCGCCTTTCGTCTACCTTATCGCGGGGCTGATTTACGTGTTTAAGTGGTTTTTGGCGCTGCTGCGGGGAGAGCAGCAGCAGGAGCAGCAGGAAGGCGAGATGGGCGGCATGCCGGAATTCGGCGAGGTTACCACCAAGGATATTCCCCCGTGGGCGACCGAAGCGCTTAAGTGGGTAATCATCGCGGTGATTATCGGCGTTATCATTTTCATACTGGCCAGGACTATTTCCAGGTACCGGGCGCGGAAGGCGCAGGAAGAAATCGACGAGACGCGCGAATCGCTTTTCAGCTGGCGCGGCTTGAGGGATGATTTGAAGCTGTTTTTGAACATGGTGGGGGACAGGTTCAAGCGGAAGCCGGGAGAAGCCGGGAGCGCTTTCGACCCTGATGCCGGGGGCAGGCTGGATATCCGGGAAATCTTCCGGCATGTGCAGTGGGAGGGGAAAAAATCCGGCATTACGCGCCGCCGCCATGAGACGGCCGGGGAGTACGCTTACCGGCTCGAACGCGCCGTGCCGGACAGCATCGAATCCATCAGCCGCGTGAGGGAATCCGTGGGGGGCATCAAAGAGATGTACGAGCAGGCGCGCTACGGCGAAGCGGACATACCGGAGCCGCAGGTGGATAAAGCCAACAGCCTGTGGCAGGCGCTCAAGGGGATGCTGCGGAGGATAAGGGGGGAGGGATGACGGTGTTGTCGTGCTGAACGCAGTGAAGAATCCGGTTCCCATCCCGTCGTTGCGAGGAGCCCCGGCGCAATCGGGACGGCGTGGCAATCTCTATCAGCGGGAATGTTAGACTGGCCGTCAAAGGTTATTCCCCCAGCTTCAATTGTTCCCCGTGCTTCTTGGAAATCTTTTGCGCTTTAGTGAACGTCACGCTGGTCTGCGCCAGCGGCGGCATATCTAGATTCTTGCCGTGCAATAGCTCTTCAATCGTGAGTATCTGTATCCTGGGGTAATCTTTATTCCAGATAGGGGAGTGGTAGCATCCCGCCGCCACCGCCTCCACTTTCATATCTTTGGTCGGCTCTTCCAGCGTGATGAAAATCCCCATCGCCTCTTTGCTGGCGACGGTAATCAATTCCCTTATGTCTTTAACGTGTACATGCCCGCTCTTGACCTGCACGATTGCCCGTTTGGGTTTATCCGTCGGGTCATCCAGGAAGCTGATGACCCCGTCTATCCCCTTGTCCGCCCCTTTCTTTTTCTCCCCCGCCGGCCGCGCCCCGATTAACCCCAAAGCCCACCACTGGAACTGGTACTTGTCCGGCTGGCTGGCCAGCTCTTTGGCCCCCGCCAAATCCGCCGGCTCCCCGATTACCTCTGCCTTGATGTTGAAGCTGTCTTTTAGCCGCACGCGCATCAGGTTGATGGCTAAATGCGTTACGTCTATCCCTATCCATTTCCGCCCGAGCTTTTGCGCCGCCACCACCGCCGTCCCGCACCCGCAGAACGGGTCGAGCACTATATCTCCTTCATTACTTGAATAGTTAATGATTCTCTCAAGTAATGCTTGGGGTTTTTGAGTCGGGTATCCGAGTCTTTCTTTAGCTTGAGCGCCAATGGGTTGTAAATCATCCCAAATATCCTGTAATGGTACACCTTGCATTTCATCTAGGTAGCGCTTATAACGTGGTACTGCACCAGGTTTCGATTGGACAATGCGACCTTGCTCAAACAGCTTTTGCATCCGTTCTTTAGAATATCGCCAGTATCTGGTAACACCGAGAAATTCATAATAAGGATTACCCTTAGCAGCACCCATTGGGCCTGCAATATTGTCCAAGGTATATTTTCTTCCTGTACCGGGTTCTATGTGGCGGTAGAAATTGCTTGTATATTCTTCGTCGTAAGGTAGAAATTCCATATTGCAGGTAAATTCATCACTCTTTGAATAAAAGAAAATAATGTCATGTAGTCTGCCCATGTGCTTGGCGCCTTGCCCTATGTCACTATGGGCTGAACTACGTTTCCAAATAATCTCGTTTCGGAAGTTCACCGGACTGAATATCTGGTCTAAAACTAATTTCAAATAATGACTAGCTACGGGGTCGCAGTGCAGGTATAAAGAGCCGGTCGGCTTCAGCACCCGGTGCAGCTCTATCAGCCGCGCCGTCATCATCACCAAGTACGCCATCACGTCGTTATGCCCCAGCGTCTCGTTCAGCGCCCCTATCAGCGTTCCCACCTTGGTCGGCCCGTTTACCACTATGTCCTGGTAGGTGTCCTGCGCCGCCTGTGTCCAGTGCCAGCTATCCGTGAACGCCTTTATCTGCGCCTCGCTCTCCACGCCCCTGTTCTCTTTAAACAAAATGTTGTAGTCCTTCTTGCTGTTGAACGGCGGGTCCAGGTATATCAGGTCTACACACTCATCCGGGAAATACTCGCGGTTTTTCAGTATTTCCAGGTTGTCCCCGTAATAAAGCACATTCGTTTTCACATCATTTCCTTCTCCCGCGTCACCGTCTCTCCCCTTGTGGGAGAGATAAGAGAGAGGGGAAATCCCCGTTATCGCCTTCCCCCTTTCCCCGTTTCTCCCTTTGAAAAAGGGGGACTAAGAGGGATTTTGTAATAGCTTTGTTTTGCTGTCATTATACACCAGCTTAGGCATTTATCAAACACCTTAGACCTACTGCTTAGAAGTCATATATCTAAACCGGGCTTGATTAACTCTCCGCCCCAACTCAACATTCTGCTGGGTCATGATGGGAAATCTTCAGTAAAAGAGGCCAACATCGTCCTCCCTGTCAAGGGAGGAGCCGAGGAGGATTTAGCTTTGACCTTTGAGTTTTGCGTTAACCCGCCCCTATACCGTATCGCTGGTGAAGGCCATCACGTCATCTATCGAGGGGGCATCGCAGAACAGCATCACCAGCCGGTCGATGCCCAGCGCGATGCCGCCGCAATCGGGGAGGCGCCGCATCGCCTCAAGGAAACTGTGCGGCACGGGCATTTCCTTGCCGTGTTCCTGCTGTATCTCATCCAGGGCCTCGCGGAAGCGCAGGGCCTGTTCGTGGGCGTCCGTCAGCTCGCTGTAGGCGTTGGCCAGTTCCAGCCCCCCCATAAAGACCTCCGCCCGCTCGGCCACCAGGCGGTTTTCCGATTTCAAACGCGCCAGCGAGGCCGCCGCCGCCGGGTAATCCAGCAGCACGGTGGGGCGGGAGGGGGAAAAAGACGGCAGCACCTTGGCAATAAAGTCCACATCGAACCGGGACGGTTCGTAATAGGTCACCGGGTCCCACTCGGCGGCCCGGATATAAGCGTCCTTCACGGTGACGCGGGGCCAGGGCGGGGTAATATCGATAATGCGTCCCCGGTACGGGATGATGTTATTCAAGCCCAGCTTATCCGAGACATACTTGACCATCTGCTCCATGTCATTGATGATGCTCAAGTAGCCCACGCCTTTGCGGTACCATTCCAGCATGGTGAATTCCGGGTTGTGCCAGAGTCCTCTTTCGCCTTTGCGGAAGCAGCGGCTGAACTGGAAAAGCTTATCATAGCCCGCCGCCAGCAGGCGTTTCATATGGAGTTCCGGAGACGCGGCGAGGAACCACGCCTCGCTTTCAAAAGGCTCGATATTCGGCTCCGGCGCGATGGCGGGGGCGCGGATGGGGGTTTCCACTTCCAGGAAGTCATGCTCTTGGAAGAAAGCGCGGATAAAACCGTAAACCAGCGCCCGCTTTTTAAGGTTGGCGGAAAGACTGGCCAGACGGTTGAACTCGTCAGCGGTCATCGTTACTTACCGGTGGAAACACGCTCCACATAATTGCCGGTGCGGGTATCTATTTTGATGACATCGCCCACCTTGATGAAGGAGGGCGTATCCACTTTATAGCCGGTTTCCACAACGGACGATTTCATCTGCGGGGTAATGGTGGCGGTCTTGGTGGACATTTCCGTCTCGGTTACTTTAAGGTCGATGGTAATGGGAAGCTGGACATCGATAGCCTCATCGCCCATCATCAGCATGATAACTTCCATGCCTTCTTTGAGGAAGTTCGCCTTGATGCCCAGGAGTTTGGCGGAAAGGGGGTGCTGTTCAAAGGTCTTGGCGTTCATGAAGATATAGTCTTCGCCCTCGCGGTAGAGGTACTGCTCTTCCTCGGTGCTCATCTGGGCGGTATCCAGCTTATCGCCGGAGCGGTAGGTGCGCTCGGTGACGCCGCCGTCACGCAGGTTCTGGAGTCGCAAACGGTAAACGGAACGGCCTTTGCCGGGCTTGGTGAACTCGGCCTCGACGACGTTGTAGAGCGCGCCATCGATGATAACCTTGGTATTTTTCTTTACGCTTGAGATTTCCGTGTCCATCTAACTCCTTCTGGATGAGACGCCCGCTGGCCGGTGTATACCACCGTTTATCGCCTAATATTATAGCACCAAAATTACTTTACTATAAAGTACCCGGTTTAAGGCGCCATTGCGGGGAGCGCAGCGGCGAAGCAAGCCGCCGCTCATTACCGCGTAAGCGGGAATATGGTGATGGCCTTTTCCGCTTAATCTCCCTTTCCGTTGGCGGAGAGGAGGCCGGGAGAAAAGGTCAGAACAAAAAAATGCTTATATCTCCCGCGCTATTTTTGCCCCGTCCGCGATGGCGTTAACGACCAGCCCCGGTGCGGCGCAGCTGCCGATGCTGTATATTTCCGGCGCTTTGCCTTCAAAGCTTTTCCCGATGTCTTTATTGGGAAGGTAGGGCAGGGTAACGAGAATGGTATCCGCGAGGAGGGTCTTCTTTACGCCCTCTTTGGTGGTAATGGCCAGGCCTGCGGCGGTCACGGCATCCCATTTAGCTTCGGTGTAGCGTTCGATGCCTTTTTTATCCAGCCAGGGGTTAAAGCGCATCAGGTCTTCCACCGGTATGCCTTCGCCCAGCGTCGGGCCGTCATGGACGATGGTCACTTTGCGGCCGCGCTTGATGAGGAACTCGGCGGTCTCACAGCCCATAATCGAACCTCCGACGATGACCACGCGTTTCCCGACCGGCATCCAGATTTTCGTCAGTTTTTGCAGGGTCTTGACCCCGAAGAACTTCATAAAAAAGCGCAGCTGCTTATGCAGTTGGGAGCTGTGCAGGACACTATTACGGTCGCTGCCGGGGATTTCCAGCTTGCTGGGCGCCGCGCCCGCCGCGATTAACAGTACATCCGGCTTGAAAGAAGCGATATCGGCGGCGCCGGCGCTTTTCCCCACCGTTACGGCAACACCCTCTTTGGCCGCCTGCGTTTTTAAATACGCCACCAGCGCCAGGAAATCGTCCCTTTCCACGTCTTTGACCAAAGCGGCCGTCGGCACCAGACCGCCCAGGCGGTTTTTCTCAAAAAGGCTTACCTGATGGCCCCTTTGCGCCGCCACCCGGGCGGCTTCCAGTCCGGAAGGGCCGCCGCCCACCACCAGCACCCGCTTCTTTTTATCGGCGGGCTTGAAGTTATAAACGTATTCACGCTCCTTGTTGAGCGAAGCGTTGACCATGCATTCCAGCAGTTGGTTCTTGTTGCGCACATCGATGCAGTGCAGGCAGCCGGTACAGGGGCGGATATCTTCAAGCCGGCCCTCGATAACCTTGTTGGGGAGTTCGGGGTCGGCCAGCAGGCGGCGCGTCATCCCGACGAAGTCCAGCTTGCCCTGCCGTAAATATTCTTCCCCGATGACGGGGTCGAGCCGGCAGGCGCAGAAAACGGGTACTTTGACCACTTTCTTCACCGCCTCGGTGAGGGGGACTAAAGCGCCCTTGCCGCCGCGGGACCAGTCCAGGTCTTTGGGCAGATCATCCGGCGGCTCCGGATAGAACATTTTTTCCGGCTGGATGAGTCCGTCCCGGTGATGGTAGCTGTGCGCGCGGCACTGGATGGCGTCCGCGCCGGCGGCCTCCAGGTATTTGGCTATCTGCACGCCTTCTTCGATAGTCGTGCCTTTGGGGTGGCGGTACTCCACGATGTTGATAAGAACGGTAACGGGGAAGTCCTGGCCGAGCCGTTTTTTAATCTCCCGGACGATATCGCACATAAAGCGGGAGCGGTTCTCGATGGACTGGGGGCCGTATTCATCATCCCGCTTGTTCCAGACGCGGGACAAAAAAGTGTTTATCTGGTGGCAGGTGCCGCCGTTGATTTCCACGCCGTCGAACCCGGCTTTGGCGGCGCGCTCCGCGGCTTTGGCCCAGATATCAACGTATTCCAGCACCTCGGCGTGGCTCATGCCGCGCGGCACGGCGAAACCGGGCCCGGGCAGCTCTTCCTTAGTCAGCGCGGAAGCGGCTTTAGTATCGCGGATGGGCAACAGGCCGGTGGGGTTCCAGGGGCCGGCGTGCTGGAACTGGATAATCAAAGGGCAGCCGTGCTTGTGGACGACCTTGGCCAGTTCGGCATAGCTGGGGATATATTTATCATCGTCGAGGTGGAACTGGACGGGCGGATGCTGCACGCCCAGCGGGTATTCCACGCCGCAGGATTCCGATATCAGCAGCCCCACGCCCCCTTTGGCCAGCGTTTCATAATAGGCCAGAGCCCTATCGCCGACGTAGCCGTCCGGCTGGATGAAAGAAGTGCCGTTGGCGGTCTTGATCATGCGGTTGCGGGTGGTAATCCTGCCGATTTGCCCTTTTTCCAGGAGCTTTGCAAATTGCCGGCTGCTCATAAAAACACCTCATTTTCCAACCCTTGCGGGGGTCTTGTATTAAAAGTGCCGTTTTTAGTTTTTCCTTATAAAATCCCGCTCTAACTCTCCCTTTACTAAAGGGAGAGGATGATGTTGCAAACCCCTTAATCAGTGGTTTAAGCTAATCTTACCCTCTTTCGTAAAGAGGGGCCAGGGGAGATTTTTACTACTCCCTTTAACACAAATGCAGAAGTTCCTCAACATACTTCATGGCGGGCTTGAGGGCCTCGATGGAAGCATTTAATAAGTCCTGCTCGTCCGGGGCAAGCTGCCATTCAAGAAGGCGCTTTACCCCGCCCTTGCCCAGGATAACCGGCACGGACATGCTAAAATTATGGCAGCCGTATTCCCCATCGAGAGGGATGGAGCAGGGAATCATTTCCCCGGTGTCCTGCAGGATAGCGCGGACGACCGCCCCCAGCCCCACCGCCGTCGTCCAGGCCGCGGTGCGCCCGGTCTTTTCCCGCAGCTCTTCCAGCAGCTTTTGCCCGTCCGGCACCTGCCGGCGGATTTTTTGCTTCATATCTTCAGTGAAAGAGACGGGTTTACCGTCCACACGGACGGAACTGAAAAGCAGCACCTGGCTGTTGCCGTGCTCGCCGATGACGGTGCCCTCGACGTGACTGGACGGGACGTTGAGAGCGGCCGCCAGTCTGTGGCGGAACCGGATGGTATCATTATAAGAATAGCCGATGATTTTGCGCCGGTCGAGATTGGAACAGCGGTACATCGCATAGTTCAGGGGGCAGACCGGATTAGTAGCGGTGATGATAACGGCATCCGGGCAGAACTCCCTGACCTTTTTGGAGACGTCCTGAATGATGGGCAGGTTTTGGGGGAGCACTTCTTTACGGTCTTTGACGACCTGCGCCGACCCCGCGGCGATGATGACAATATCGGAATCATTTATGTCCGGGAAATCCCCGGCGCGCACGAGCATATCGTGGCCGGTGACGGCGGTGTTGATATCGAGGGAGTGCAGGTTGAGCATATCAGGCCGCGGGTTATCGATTAATACCATCTCATCGGCGAGGTGCCGGGAGGCGATATAAAAAGCGGCGCATGAGCCTACGTTGCCGGTTGCTCCGATAATCGCTATTTTCATAAAAATACCTCGATACAAAATTACGCAAGCCGGTTAAAAAACGGGAAAAGAATGCTTACATGCTAATTATAAAATATTCCGGTGGCGGATTTATATAGTGAGTATCATAAATTATATGATAATTATATAATACCTGTTTATAATTTAGCTGTTTTCGTTCGCCAGTAACGCCCGCGCTTTCCGGAGCCATTCCGGGATGGGAATTTTCATACCGCACTTGCCGGCGCAGGAGCCGCATTCATTACAGTCGTCAATATTGTGATGTTCCAGCCGGTAGATTTCACGGGCGATGGGGGTATCACCGTACATGGCGGCGTCATTATAGATTTCAAAGATGCGCGGAACGTCGATATCCTGGGCGCAAGGCATACAGCCGCGGCAGGCGGTGCAGGGGATGGGTTTTAAAGACTGGTAGGCGTCCCTGGCCCGGCTGATGACCAGTTCTTCCAGCACGCTGAAGCCATCAACCGTAGCAGTATCAGCCAGAGCGGCGGTTTCTTTCACCTGTTCGATGGAGTCCATGTCGCAAACGACGGTAGCGACCTCCGGGTGGGTCCAGACCCAGCGTAGAGCCCAATCGGCGGGGGAGCGTGGCGGTTCGGCCTTCGACCATATGGAATTGACCGGCTCCGGGATTTTTTTGAGCAGCCGGCCGCCGAGGAGGGGCCTGGCAACGATTACCCCCAGACCCTTGTCCGCGGCATACTTCAGGCCGCCGTAGCCGGGGTGATGGTCGATATCCATAAAACTGTACTGAAACTGACAGCAGGTCCAGTTATCATAGGCGTCAATGATTTCCCGGAGGAACTGAAACTGGTCATGGAAAAAGAAACCGAGGTGCCCGATTCGCTTATCGGCCAGCGCTTTTTCCGCCCGGCGCAGGATATCCAGTCCCTGGAGGCGCGGCCAGGTAAAGCGGTTCAAGCCGCCCAGCAAGAGAAAGTCGATACTGTCCGCGCGCAGGTATTCAAGCAGGTCTTCCAGCGCGCGGTCAAAATCTGAAGTTGCGTTAATTTTTACCGGCGGCACAATGGCGGCAACCTTTACTTTTTGCCGGTAACCGTCCCGCAGCGCCGCATCGAGCACGGCGGACAGCGCCCCGTTATTCTTTTCGGCTAACGGCCAGCCGGCATCCAGGAAATTAACGCCGCAATCGATGGCCAGGCGGATTATTTTTTCAGCCTTGTCATCTGCTAAGGAAGGCAGTTCCGCCATGCCCAGCGCCAGCGATGATACTTCCCAGTCCAGACATCCGAATTTGCGGTATTTCATATAGCCTCATCGTCATTCCCGACCTGGTCGGGAATGACGTTTTTTGTTATTTTTACGCTTCTACCCACGGCGAGGCGTGTTCCCCGCTCAAGCAGATGACGAAGAAGCCGTAAGGCTTATCCACCCACCGGGTAATCAGGGGGAGGTGGGGGAAACCGCCGGGGCAGATGGCTACGGTAGGTTTATTGAAAATGTGCCGTTCATAGTCCTTGCCCATGCCGAGTTCCAGTTCCGCGCCGAGATAATCCAGTTTATCGGGGTCCAGGCCGACAAAGCAGAGGATTTCCTCCTCCGGATGATAATGCCCTTCACCGCCGCGGTGCCATTTACCGCACTGGCTGTACAACCCCCAGGTGAAGTTGACTTTAAACCCTTCCAGGTCCGGCCCGTAAAGCCAGACAATCTGGTCGCCGTTGCCGGGCCCAACGCCGAATTTAGCCGGGCGCATGATGCCGTCCTGACCGATAACTTGAGGCATGCGCCCGTCAGCGTCCTTGGGGGGAGGGGTGATGGTGGTTATCATTTTCTTGACATATTGGCTGTATTTAGAGCCTTTAGATACCGCAGCGTTCACTTTAGCCGGGGAGTCTTTATAAGCCGGGCCCAGCCCGATGGAATAGTGGACGATGGGTTTCTTCAGCTTTCTGACCTTGAAAGCGCCGTGCGGCGTGCCTTTGGGAATCAGTACCACCGTAGGCTCCTTAAAGACGTGCTCCTCACGCTCCTCTCCCAGTTCTACGGAAACCTCGGCGTCAAAATGCAAAATATCTTTGGAGTTGCCTGCGGTTTCAAAAACCATCAGTTCATCATAGGGATGAACGATAGCGCCTTCGAGGGGGTGGAAAGGGCCGGTGGGCTGCTTAATAAATCCGAAGGAAAAATGGGCGTTAAAACCCTCTAAATCCTTGGCTTCCATCCACATGCGGGGTTCAGTGTAAAGTCCTTTGGGCGGGTCCTTGATGGCTAGCGGTTTTACCAGGTGGGCATATTCTTTGTTGGCGGTCATGGGGACTTTCTCCTTTCTTGAAACGGCGACTTGATAAAAGACGGAAAAACGGCTTTCGCACCAAGCATAACAGACACCGACGCCACGGTCAAATTGGCCGTGGCGTCAGCAAAAGGAGTGGAAAAAATGAAGACGTTTTTAGTCGGGCGGCCTGCCGGGCCGGGGAGGCTTGCCATCCAGCGGCGGGAATTCAGTTCCGGGCGGAGGGATGAACGGTGGCGACGCCACACTTTCCTCCGCCTCCACCAGTCCGGTATCGAACTGGGACTTGTATATGGAAGCGTAGAAGCCATTGGCCTCCATCAATGCCTTATGGTTCCCCTGCTCGACGATGTCGCCGTCATTCATCACCAGGATGATATCCGCGTTGCGGATGGTGGACAAACGGTGGGCAATAACGAAGGCGGTGCGGTTTTTCGTTAGCTTTTCCATGGCTTTCTGTATCAATACTTCTGTCCTGGTATCCACGGAACTGGTGGCTTCATCCAGAATCAGCATCTTAGGGTCGGCCAGGAAGGCCCGGGCAATCGTTACCAGCTGTTTCTGCCCCTGGGAGATATTGGAAGACTCCTCGTTCAGCTCCATGTCATAGCCGTGCGGCAGCGCGTGCACGAAGGCATCGACGTAAGCCATTTTGGCGGCTTCAACGACCTGTTCATCCGTAGCGTCCGGATTGCTGTACCGGATGTTATCCCTGATAGTGCCGTTGAACAGCCAGGCGTCCTGCAGTACCATGCCGAACATGCAGCGGAGGTCTTCCCGTTTAAACCTTCTGATATCGATGTCATCGATAAAAATGCCGCCGCTGTTGACATCGTAAAAGCGCATGAGCAGCTTAACCAGGGTGGTCTTGCCGGCGCCCGTAGGCCCGACGATGGCCACTTTTTGGCCGGGGCGGATTTCCGCGGAGAAATTGTTAATGATTATCTTGTCCGGGTTGTACCCGAAGTGAACATTCTTGAAAGAAACATGACCGGAGACATCGGATATCTGTACGGCGTCAGCGGGGTCAGGGATTTCCTCTGCTTCATCGAGGAACTCAAAAACGCGCTCGGCCGCCGCGGCGGTGGACTGCAGCAGGTTGGCGATATTGGATGTCTGGGTAATAGTCTGCGTGAAAGTCCTCACGTAAGAGATAAAGGCGAGGATATCGCCTACCTGGATGACTTTTCTGACCGCCAGATAGCCGCCGAGGATGCTGACAGCGATATAGCCCAGGTTCCCCACGAAAGTCATAATGGGCATCATGGCGGTGGAAAGGAATTGTGATTTCCAACCCGCGTCATAAAGCTCTTCGTTCAGTGTATCGAACTGTTTGATGGACTTTTCCTCGCCGTTGTAAGCCCGCATCACATTGTGGCCGGTGAACATTTCTTCAATGTGCCCGTTAATGTGCCCCAGATATGCCTGGTTCTTTTTAAAGTATTTCTGTGAATACTTGATGATAAACCTGATCAGGAGAATAGAGAGGGGCAGAATGAGCATAAGCGTAAGCGTCATCTGCCAGCTTATCCAGATCATCATGACCAGCACGCCGATGAGGGTAGTGATGGATGTTACTATCTGGGAAAGGTTCTGGCTCAAGGTATTGCTTACCGTATCGACATCATTGGTGACGCGGCTTAAGACCTCGCCGTGGCTCTTGGTATCGAAGTATTTAAGGGGCATACGGCTGATTTTTTCCGCGATGTTTTTACGGAACTGGTAGGTCATTTTCATGGCGATGCCGGACATGACCCAGCCCTGGAGGTACTGGAACAGAGTGCTGGCGATATACAGACCAAGCAATAATAGTACGATATTTCCGATGTAGTTAAAGTCTATAGCGGCGCCGGGAACACCCGCTATCTTTGCCATGACGCCTTCAAAAAGCTTGGTTGTGGCGTTGCCAAGGAGTTTGGGGCCGATTATCGAAAAAACCGTGCCGATAACGGAGAAAAGCAGCGTAAAAATGATGGCCACGCGGTAAGGCTTCAGGTACACCAGGAGGGTTTTCATGGTGTCTTTGAAGTTTTTGGCCTTTTCGCCGGGCATCATCGGCCCGTGTCTGCCCATAGGGCCGCCGCCGCCCCCGGGACCCCTGCCGGGGCCGCCGCCGGGGGGCGCCCCTGGTGGCGGGCCGCCGCCACCCATAGGACCAAAAGATAATGGCATTCTCATGAAGCCAGTTCCTCCTTAGATAGCTGGGACTGCGCAATTTCCCGGTAGACATCACAGGTTTCCATCAGGCGTTTGTGTTTGCCGATGCCCACGATTTCACCGTGGTCCAGCACCACAATCTGGTCGGAGTGCATGATGGTGCTGATACGCTGGGTAACAATCAGCACCGTGGCATTGTCGGTCTCTTTGCGCAGCGCCCGGCGCAGCGCGGCATCGGTGGTGTAATCGAGGGCGGAGAAACTATCATCGAAGATATAGATTTCCGGTTGCTTGGCCAGCGCGCGGGCGATGGAAA
Organism: Dehalococcoidales bacterium; assembly: GCA_034429595.1. Lineage (GTDB taxonomy): Bacteria > Chloroflexota > Dehalococcoidia > Dehalococcoidales > RBG-16-60-22 > RBG-13-51-18. Next base: position 38,563 of record DAOUGB010000012.1, on the reverse strand, counting down.
GGCGCTGTTTCTGGCCGCCGGAAAAGTTCACCCCGCCCTGGGCGACCGCCGTGGCAAAGCCGTGTTCACTTTTAGTGATAAAATCCAGCGCCTGCGCGGTTTTAGCGAATCTTTCCAGGTCTTTTTCTGACGCGTTTTCGTTAGCGTATTTGATGTTGCTTTCAATCGTACCGCTGAAAAGCATCGTCTTTTGTGAGACGTAACCCATTTTCTCCCGCAGGTCATGCTGCGTTACCTCGCGGATGTCAACGCCGTCTACCAGAATGCTGCCGCCGGTGACATCATAAAAGCGGGGGATAAGATTGATGAGCGTAGATTTACCGCTGCCCGTGCTGCCGATGATGGCCGTTGTCTGGCCGGGTTTAGCCGTAAAATTGATATTTTTCAACAGGTCTTCTTCCGCGCCCGGGTATTTGAAATAGACGTTCCGGAACTCGATTTGCCCCTTAATAGCCTCCGTGAATTGCCGCGGCTGCTTCGGGTCGATAATCACAGGCTCGGTTTGCAGCACCTCGTTAATACGCTGGACGGAGACGATAGCCCGTGGCATCATCACGAATACCATCGAGACCATGAAAAAGGCCATGATTATCTGCATGGCGTATTGCATGAAGGCCATCATATCACCGACCTGTACATTACCCGCGTCGACCTGTATGGCGCCAACCCAGACAATCAGCAGCATGACCAGGTTCATAATGAGCATCATCAACGGCATCAGTAAAACCATGATACGGTTAAGGAAAAGGTTGATTTTGGTCAAATCTTTGTTGGCGAGATCGAACTTATTTTCCTCGAATTTCTGGGTGTTGAAAGCCCGGATAACCATGAGGCCGGAAAGGATTTCCCGCGTGACCAGGTTCAGCTTATCTACCAGTTTTTGTACAATCTTAAACTTGGGCACCGCCACGATGAGCATCACGCCGATGAGCATTAATATTGCCATTACGGCCGCGGCGATAATCCAGCTCATGGAAACCTCGGTGCCTACAACTCTGATGATACCGCCGATACCGAGAATCGGGGCATAAAACGCGATACGGAACAGCATTACCAGCAGCATCTGTACCTGTGTAATATCGTTGGTAGACCGGGTAATGAGAGAAGCGGTGGAAAACTTATCGAACTCCGCGTTGGAAAAGCTCTCAACCCTGGTGAAAATCTTCTGGCGCAGATTCCTGCCCAGACCGGAAGCCGTTCTGGCCGAAAGATACCCCACGTAAACCGAACAGCCGGCCCCCAGCAGGGTAATGAGCAGCATCAGGCCGCCCACCTTCAAGATATAAGCAGACTGTATACTAAGGAGGTCTATCCCCAGAGCTTCATACTGAATGGTAAGATAACCGGCGGCAGTCTGCTGGATGGCCGTACCCGGCATGGCTTCAATACCGGCAGCCGCCTGGTCCAGCATCTGCTCCAATTGCGCCTGCGGTATTTGCGCGATTATATCGAATGGGTCAGCGCCTTCGGGTATCTGCACCGTAACGCCGGCAAGCGCTGAAACGCCTTTTTGCTCGATGCTCGATACAATCATGATGGGGATACCAAAGATTCCATCCAATTGGTCTATCGTATTAGCATCGTTGGTATCCAGAATATAGATGGGTTCGTCAGCGAGGGCAGGGTATTCTTTGGCATAGCCGGCGTAGTCAGCTTCGGACAGCGCCGATTTATCCAGCAGTTGATAATTACTGGCGACAAGCGATTTATCAGCATCGCTCATGAATAGCGTGATTCTTCCGTACTCGGTGGCGCTTATCGCCCTGGGGACGGCGTTTTCAATGCCGTTGGCCTGGATGCCGATATTAACGATATCCGCCATATAGCTCGGCAAGGCAAGGTCGGTCATGGCTTGAATGAAAAGCAGGGCAAAAATGGCGACTATCGACCAGACGAAAGGTTTAAGGTATCTTATCAGGTTCAACATTTGTTTTATCCTTCGTAGTGTGCGATGATTCGATTTTTTCCATTAACGTGATGAGCTGTTTGATTTCATCATCGGAGAGGACATCAAATACTTTGGAGAATGAAGCCAGATGTTCCCGGCGGAACTTTTCAAACTGGTTTTTGGCAAGCTCTGTCAGCTTTAGCCTGACGATGCGCCGGTCAACCGGGTCACCTTCACGTATGACCAGCCCTTTTTCCACGAGGGCATCAACGAACTGGGTGATGGCGCCCGGCGTAATGCCCGCGCCTTCCGCCAGCTCTTTTACCGATGTTCCCTGGGGTTTATGAGAGATGGTGAAAAGCAGGTTTGCCTGCGGAGGACTCAACGGAGGTTCGCCAGGGGGGCCCGGATGGCGTACGAGTTTGATAACAGACATCATGCGGTGGACTACAGTTTGTAAGAGGTCTTCTCTTGATTTATCCATGTTTTAAACGGCGATTTAACCGGAGATTTCAAAACTTAATAATTTCTAAATAGTTTTAGTTACTTAATTATTTAGTTACTTAATATTTTAGCCCCTAAACTATATTTTGTCAAGAGTAGGCGGTTGGCATTTGTCAAAATAAATAATGAGCGCAAGCATTATTTAAGGCAGCCGGCGTCCCAAAACCAGCGGCGGATAGTCAATTGATATTTAAATCCGCCAGTTTCTTTTGCAGCGTTGTGTTATCCGGCTCTACCAGAATCGAGCCATCCGGGAAAAGAATGGTGGGAACGCTTTTAAAGCCGCCGTTAACCCTTAATACGTAGTCGCTGGCTTTTTCATCCTGTTCAATATCTATCCAATCGTAGGAGATAGCGTGACGGGTAAAGGCCTGTTTTACCCTGATGCAGTCCGGGCACCATCTGGTGCCGTATACCTTGATTTTATCCATAAGATTTGAGCACCTCTCAATATATTTTAGCAAAAAATACAGAAAGTATTAACCGGTCTGTTAGCATGCTGTATGTCCGCAATTTAGTAAATAGATTGACAAATGACAGATATCGTTATAGACTACCCATTACGCACTAGATTACATAATGACCTAAGGCCAAAAGGGAGGGCAATAAAAACCCAAAAAATTACTTTTTCATGGAATCCTGTCCTTTACAGGTTGGATTTTTACTTAGGGGGAAGGAAGGATAAATGAAAAAGATTTTATTCTTGCTTTTTTGTTTATTCGCGCTCTATGCTGCAGGTATTTACGGAACTGTATCCGCAGATAATGCCTTGCTGGTAAGGGTGGGCGTATATGAAAATAAGCCAAAAATATTCACCGATGAAGGGGGCAAAGCTTCAGGATTCTGGCCGGATGTTATAGAATACATTGCCTCCAAAGAAGGGTGGAATATCCAGTATGTCCACGGCACCTGGGCCGAGTGTCTGGAAAGGCTACGCAACAATGAAATAGATATCATGCCGGATGTAGCCTATTCCGAGGCGAGAGAAGAAATCTATGATTTTTCTAATGAGACTGTTTACGTAAGCTGGTCCAGGATTTATGCGCCGGAAGGGTCTACGATACGGGATGTTCCTGACCTGGATGGTAAAAGCATCGCGGTTTTAAAGGGTAGTATCAATGTTGAAGGCCCTGACGGAATCAAGAAACTTGCCGCTTCTTTTAACCTGAATTGTACTTTTATTGAACTGGATAGCTATCTGAAAGTCTTCGAGATGCTGGATACCGGGCAGGTTGATGCCGGAGTGGTCAGCAAGGATTTTGCGTACCTTCACGAACATGATTTTAAAGTAGTGCAGACCGATATCGTATTCCAGCCGGCGCGTCTGCGCTTCGCATTTCCGGAAGACTCGAATATTAAGACGCACCTTATTGAGCGGATAGATTATCAGATAAACCGGCTGAAGGCGGATGGAGGCTCCATCTATTATCGGTCATTGGAAAAGTGGGTGGGGGTAGAGCCTATCGAGAAACCGGTGATCCCGGACGCTGCAAAGTGGATTTTGATAGGTATCGGAGGGTTAGTCCTGATTTCTGCCGCAGGCACTCTTATTTTTAGGTACCAGGTCAGGCGGAAAACAAAGGAACTGGCCGAAGAGGTGAAAGAGCACCGCCAAACGGAACAAGCGCTGCGGGAATCCGAGGAAAAACTAAGACATGTTTTTGAAGCGGTGCCTGAAGGGATAACGATAACCGATGTCGATTGTAATATTCTCAATGCGAACCAGGCAGTAATCGATATGTACGGCTATAAAAACAAGGAAGAAATTATCGGCGGGAGAGGTATAGAGTTTATCGCCGGAAAAGACCGGGAAAATGCTGAAAAATGCCTTAAAGATACGCTGGAAAAAGGAGTGGTAAGGAATATCTCATATACCATGGTTCGTAAGGATGGCAGCGAGTTTCCCGGGGAGTGCAGCACCGCTGTTGTCAAAGACGCTTCGGGTAATCCTATCGGTATTATCGTGGTTACGGCGGATATCACCTTACGCGTCAAGGCGGAAGAAGAACATAAGAAAGTGATGGAGTACCGTGAGCTGGACAGACTTAAAACTAATCTGTTATCCACGATATCGCATGAGTTGCGCACGCCCCTGGCCAGTATCAAAGGTTATGCCAGTCTTTTGCTGATGTATGATGCCAAGCTGGCTAAAAAGCAGAAAAGCGAGTCTATCGAGGCTATCGACCGTGCCACAGACCGCCTGACGGAACTGATCGATCACCTGCTTGATATGTCGCGGCTGGATGCCGGCCTGTTAAGGTTAACATTACAGCCCGTTAAACCGCGTGATATTCTTTCCGCCGCGGTGGAGGAAGCTAGACTAAGGACGCCTAAATACAAGTTTAAAACCGAGGTAAAAGGCAAGATACCTGAAATCATGGCTGACGGCAGGCGTCTGCGCCAGATAATCGATAATATCCTGGAAAATGCTGTAAAGTATTCGCCGGAAGACACTGAAATAACCATACGTGCTGAAGTGAAGCCGCAAGAACTCCAGATAAGCATTTCCGACCAGGGGGTGGGCGTACCCAAATCCGAGTACGAAAAAATATTTGAACGCATGTACCGTATCGAGCAGCGGCTTAGAAAAGACCCCGGCGGGCTAGGTCTTGGTTTAAGCCTTTGCAAGGCGCTGGTAGAAGCGCACACAGGTCGTATCTGGGTGGAGAGCGAAACCGGCAAAGGCTCTACGTTTTTCTTTACGCTGCCTCTGAAGAACGATGGTGGAGAGAACAAAAAAAATGATGATGGAGAACAAACCCAAACAAATACTCGTGATTGAAGACGAAAGTGACCTGCGGCAATTCTCCCGCTGGCTGCTGGAAGCCGAAGGCTACCATGTCCTGCAGGCAGAGGATGGCAATGAGGGTATAAGAATAGCCAGGCAGGGTAAAATCGACCTGATATTGCTTGACATCCGGCTGCCGAACACCTACGGCTGGGCGGTACTGGCGGAGATAAAGAATACCCCGGCGCTGGCCGATATACCGGTGGTTATCTTTACGGCGTCAGCTGATGTTTATTACAAAAGCCGGGCTTTGAAAATGGGCGCAGCCGATTACCTGGTCAAACCGGTGAGCGCGGAAACGCTCAAAGAATGTATTAAACGCGTGCTTAAATATGAATAGCGGAAAATAAGCCGCATTAAAAAGATACTAAAAACAACACCCCCAAGCCGCTAAGCTCAAGGGTGTTGTTTTTTACTTTTTCTATTTGGTTCTGGCGGTAACTAGACCAGTGAGCCGCCTTCCGGGGAGACGCCGTTGGGGTCGATAGTTTTCACGAGTTTCTGCCACCAGAGGTGGTAGTTGCACAGCGCCGGCCCGATGTCGTCTTGGGGGCCCATGGTGGAGGCGAAGTAGCTCTCGGTGAAAGCGCGGCGGGTTTCCTGCTGCTGCCAGGTTTCCACGGCCTTCTTGGCCGTTTCATTAGTGGGGTCGTACTTGCAGAAAATTTCCGTCTTGCCCAGGTGGCCCTGCTCGACGCCCCAGCCGAAGAAAGCGCCGCCGTCATCGACGATGTGCCCGGCCTTGATAAGCGGCAGCTTGGCCTTGCCGGCGCCGATGGCCCACTTGATGGTCAGGTCGCGCTGGCCCATAATCGGGATGGAGTTAAACGCGCCGCCCGGGCGGAAGGTCTCGCGGATGGAGGCGGAAACCCTGGTGCACTGCGCCATCAGGATGCCCTCGATTTCCGGGTCCTCGACGGTCTTCAGGGATTTGCCTTGGTTATCTTTCACGATTTTCTCCAGGGTCTTCTTCTTCCAGGCAAAGTCCTCCGGAGAATTGCCGGCGATAATCACGTAGAAGCCGGGGCCCTGCACTTCTTTATTCAGGCGGTTGAACATGGCCTCGTCCTCTTCGTTGCAGGTCGTGATGTTAGCGGCCACCATGGCGGCGTTAAAGCCCATCAGCTCGAAGCAGACTTCCGCTTCGCCCAGGTGGATTTCCGCGTTCCACATCTTCTCGATGTTCGGGAAGCTGTAATAGCGGCCCATCATGTTGGAGGGTATCTCGCTCAAGACGTACTTCGGTGAATGGCCCACGATCGGCCACTGCGTCGGGCCGGCCCAGTGGTAAAGCTTCACCGCGGCCTTGGTAAAGACGCCCGGGGTAACGCCCGGCGGCACGGCGGAGGTGAGGATGGAGCGGAGGGAAGGCCCGGGGCCGTCCCCGCTGAACCAGTCGCCGGAGGAGCCCAGCGCGCCGGAATGGACCAGGTTGCCTTCCGGGGTGACCCACTCGATGGCCAGGTGGTTGCGGTCGTCGCCGCCGCAGGACTGGTCGAGGTGGCCGTGGCCGCGCAGCATGGCGGAGCAGTTGGAGCCCGCGCCCTTGATGCAGAAGATCAGGCCGCGCTTCATGCACTCGGCCTGGAGTTCCGCGGAGATAACATAAGGCTCCACCACCGCGTACATGTTTTTCTCGTTGATTTCGATAATTTTATTCATGCGCCGCAGGTCGAACAGCACCAGCCCCTTGGGGAACATGCCGGACCAGCCGGTGCAGGTAGCGCGGAACTGCAGCTTGTGCTTGTTGCACAGCTTCACCAGGGATTGTACTTCGGCGGTATTCTTCGGCAGTATGATGGCGGAAAACTCCGTACCGTAGTAAGACGGCATGATGTTGGGGTCGTCACAGATATTCTCCGGTCCCACCACATCTTCAAATTCTTTATAGACTTCCTTCTTTAATAAAGCCATGATTCATTACCCCCTTTCTTAAAGCGCCTTTTCCACAAGTTCGACGATATCGTAGACCTTCATGGCGCTGCCGCTGGCCTTGATGGCATCGTTAAAGGTCTTTTCACACCAGGGGCAGGCGGTCACCAGCGCCTCGGCGCCGGTAGCTACCGCTTCCTCGATTCTCTTTTCGCCCGTCCAGGTGGCAAAATCGGGATTAGATTCGGCCACGCCGCCGCCGGCCCCGCAGCACCAGGAATATTCCTTGATGCGGGTCATTTCCGTAAAGCGGAGCCCGGGGATGGCCTTGAGGATATCGCGCGGCGGCTCGTAGACGCCGTTAGCGCCGCGGCGGTAGGGTTTCGGCGGGTCGAAGATAAACCGGTCGCTCTTCTTGCGCTTGCCGTTCCACTTGATCCACGGTTCGCCCAGTCGGCCCAGGCGGCAGGGGTCATGATAGGTCACCGCCAGGTTGACGCTCTTCTTCAGCTTCAGCTTGCCCTGCTTGATGAGGGTATCGATGTACTGGGTGATGTGCACTACTTCCACATCGCCCTTGAGGCCGTATTTATCATAAAGCACGTTCAGCGCATGATAGCCGTCGGCGCAGGCGGTCACCACGGTTTTGGCGCCGGTCTTTTTCACCAGCGTCATGACCTTTTTGGCCTGGTCCAGGAAGGCGTCTTCATAGCCCATCTGGTAAACGCGGCTGCCGCAGCAGATTTCCGCATCGCCCAGGATGCCGAAGTCCACGCCGGCCTTCTGGAGGATTTTCGCCGTGGCTTTCGCCAGCTTCTGCATATCCTTGTTATAGCTCATCTGGCAGCCGACAAAGAAGAGCACGTCCACCTTTTCCTTGGCGGCGTTCTTGATGCCCAGGCCGGTGGCCCAGGCGCCGCGCTTGCTGGTCGCCGGCACCATGGCGTTGGTCTTCTTGAAGTTGGCCAGGGCATTCTCCAGGGCGGCATTGGTCTTCTTGTCCTTGATGGCCTGCTTCCTCATTTCATAAATGGGGTCGAGCACTTCCATGTCCATGCCGTACTTGCAGGATATATCGCAGCCGCCGCACATCTGGCAGTTGTAAATGATGTCGGTCAGCTTATCGGTATATTTCAAGCCGCCGGCCTTCAGCGCCGCGGAGCCGATGTTCATCCGGCCGCCGCCGGAATAGGCGTGGAAGTTATACTTCGCGATACTGGGGCAGACGTAAGAAAAATCGCTTCCCTTTATTTTCTGCATCGGAATGAATTTGCAGGTGGAACACCGGCAGCACATTCCCATTTCACTGGCATATTGTTCCAAACTCATTTTTGCAGCCTCCTATCTTTCTTTCCTTATTAGAATCCCACTTTGCCGGGGTTCATGACGCGGTTGGGGTCGAACATATTCTTGAGCTTGTTGAGTACGCCAACCGTGGCTGCGTCCCTGTTCATGATGGTGCTGGTATTTTCGCCGTAAGGCCGGGAGAAGAAAGCGCCCTTGGCCATCAGGCTCTTGGTAGCGGCCGCGGCCAGGGCCTTCACCCGGTTCGCTTCACTGGCGTTCGCGGGGTCGTAGAACAGGCAGAATTCACAATGGACGCCCGTGCCCTGGACGATGGGCTGGATGTAAATGCCGATGTCAGATGCGGGATAGCCGGCTTTTTCCGCCGCGCCGTACATCGCGTCCACCAGCTCTTCCAGCTTATCGTTAATGGTCAGGAACATCACGTCCTCGGAGGCGCCCTTGTAGCGGAGCTTCCAGTAAGGCTCGGCGGAGGGCTGCTGGACGGCTTTCAGTATTTCATTGGCGGATATGCCGCCGGCGGATTTAACGGCTTCCAGGCCCAGCCGCTTGTTGATATCGGTAACCTGTGACTGGTAACTGGCGATTCTTTCCTCGGGGAAGAACTCGTAGCCCGCCAGGTTGTAGAAAAGCGTCCACGGGGGCAGGGCATTGAGGAGCTTCTGGTAATCGGCCGGCCATTTCTTGGCGAACATCGCCGCCATATCCGTCCGGTTGAGGATAAATAATTCATTGGCGATCCGCAGCCTGACCAGCCAGGCGGCCAGGTCTAGCAGCGGCGTTATTTTCGCGGAATTGACCACGTAGGGTTCTTCCGCGGTGGGTAATATTTCACATCTCATGGACATCCAGGTCACGATGCCGATGGAACCCTGGGCGCCCTGGATAAGGCGGTGCCAGGAGGTGACGCCGGGGCCGTAGGGGGCTTTCTGGACGCCGCCTACCTTCCACTGCTGTTCCACGGTGCCCGGGCCGGCTGCCTGGCCGGTCCGGAATTCCTCGCCGCCGCCGAAGATAACTTCGAGGCAGGCCACCGGGTCGGAGGCGTCCCACTGGTACTTCGGCATGACCACCGGTTCTCTCTCCAGCAGGCTGCCGACGACGGTCTTGGATTTCCTCGGCATAAGCGGCATATTCAGCCTGATGCCTTCCTTTTCCGCCGCCGCGATAAGCTCGCCGAAGGTGACCCCCGGTTCGACCATAGCGACTCTGCGCGGCCGGTCAACATTAATGATTTTTTTCATGCCGCTCAAGTCCACGACAACCGCCCCGCCGATGCTGGGGACGGTGTCCCCGCGGAAGTGGGGTGGCCCGGAACTCACCGGGACCAGCGGAGTATTGGTCTCATTGGCAAGTTTAATAATTTTTTGTATTTCACCGGCGTTTTTCGGCTTGACAACACAGGCTGGTTTGACTGCGTTGACAAAGCTAATGTCACTGGAATACTCTTCCAGCGTTGTTGGTTTGTCAATTACATTGCCGGCACCAACAATTTTTGTCAGCTTCTCTTTTGCTATCATCATTGCCCCCTTTCATTTTTTAAGTAATCGGGATAAGTCATGGACAAAAGAACGCACCAGGACGCTGATTTTTGAGTTCGTTTGGTAGTGCGATATTATCCTGTCTAGATTATAAAACTATTACCCTAAGTATTGTTATCTCAAGTATAGTAGACTACTTGCAGGCCCGATGTCAAATAGATTCCGCAGTGCGTATAAAAACGGCTTGTTAATACCTCCGGACATCTTTTACAATAGTATAATTAATAAGTGTAAAAACCGATGAATATTTTTCATTTTATTAGAGAAGAACTGGGCGGCATGGGGCAGTTCCTGAAAAGGAACGGAAATGCCACTATTATTCTCGCTTCGGCGGCTCTTTTTCTCGCCCTGGATAAGTACCGCCCCATCGGGCCGGACTGGCTAAGCACGCTGCTTTATTACGCGGTCTTCCCGGTGCTGGTAATCCTGATTATTTTAAGGAAAAACCCGCTGGACTACGGGTTAAGATGGGGCAGTCCGCGTATCTGGGGATATTACGTACTGATTGTCTGCCTGGCGGCGGCGGTAATCCTTTACGCCTCCTCCTTTTTTACTGCTTTGCAGTCCTATTACAGCCAAGCTGATTTTAATTTTATTACCTATGCGCTGTTGCAGATTGTCAGCCTGGGCGCGCAGGAGTTTTTCTACCGGGGCTATTTGCTCTTCGGGCTGAAGGAGAAATTAGGGGAAGGCAGCATTCTCTTGCAGATGGTCCCTTTCGCCCTGATGCACCTGGGCAAGCCGGAGCTGGAAACAATCAGCACCGTCATTACCGGCATACTCTTCGGGTATATTGCCTGGCGGGGTAAATCTTTCTGGCCCGCCTTTTTTATCCATTTGTTTATCAACATCTTTTTTGTGGCGCTGGTCAACTTAAAGTATCCGGTGGGCGCCTGAAGCTGCGCTTTCACCGGATTCCTCTGGCAAAAAGTATTTTTACACTTTTGACGTCTGGATGGTAAACTGGTGCAAATTAGCCCGGGAAGTTGTTATCAGGAGATAGTAAAAGGAGGAAACATGATTAAAACAATCTCGCTGGCCCACAGAAAGGAAGGCCTTACCAGGGAACAATATAATAAGTACTGGCTGGAAACGCACGGCCCGCTGGCGGCCAGGCTTATCCCTTATGTAAAAAGATACGTCCAGAACCACTTTATCGAGGTGCCGGGCATGGAGTTTGAAGGCGACGGCATCGTGGAGATGTGGTACGACGATGTTGCATCGTGGCAGAAATCCATGAAAGCCATCGGCGCCAGCCCGGAACTGGCTAAAGACGGCGCTAACTTCGCGCGTATGGCTCCCGGCGGTTTATGGGTGGTGGAAGAGCACGTCATCGTAGACAGAACATAAAAAGCAGTTAAAAAAAACGTAAAAAAGTAACGGCGGCGTCAGCTTGGCTCCGTGAGTAATTTTTTTGGTAAAAAAGTATTGCTAAAACAGTGATAAAAGTTTATATTATAGTTAGCGGATTTTAGAAAAAAATCTGATGATGGCAGCACTCAAAAAGAGTTAATGCCATCAGGGAAAAAATGAGCTATTAGGAAGATTGTCTGGTAGTTCAGCCACACCAGTAGCCCTTAGGAAGGAGAATAATGGGATTGGAAAACCTACAGTGCCGATAGATAATAATTTTTCTGATTTGCCCGTCCTCTTGCTGTTCAACCTGGACCTGAATTGGTCAGCACAAGAACAGGATGAAGTTTTTAATGTCACCTTGCAGCTTGACAGCGCCATCAGGTCGTTAGGATACCAAACGACGCTGGTTCCCGTAACCGATACTGACCTCGACACCTTGTTAGCCCAATATGATCCCCAGGATTACATCGTCTTCAACTGGTGCGAAAGCATCCCCGGCATACCCCACAGCGAATGGCTCGTGGCCGAATATCTGGAGCAGCGGGGCTTTGCCTTCACCGGCGCCAGTTCGTCCGCCATCGCGCTCGCCCAGGATAAATTCCGCATCAAACGGCTGCTCGATGAATCAGGTATTTTAACCCCCATCTGGAAAGTTTACCAGCGCGCCTCAAATGTAAAATGGAACCGTTTTCCCGCCATCGTCAAAGCGTCCCAGGAACATTGCAGCGAGGGCATCGACCGCAACGCCGTGGTGCTGACGGAAGAAGAGCTGGTCAACCGGATAGTCTATATCCGCGAAAAATACCGGCAGCCGGCGCTGGTCGAGGATTTTATCGACGGGCGGGAACTGCACGTTTCGCTCTGGGAGAACGGCAGTATCGACATGCTGCCGCCGGCGGAAATGGAATTCTCGTCATTCAAAGATGAGCACGACCGGATTTGCTCTTATGAAGCCAAGTTCGTGCCGGATTCGGAACAGTACCAGAAAATCAATACGGTGCTGCCGGCGCCGCTGACGGAGAAGGAGCTGCGCGACGTGGAAGACGTGTGCAAAGCGGCCTATACGGCGGTGGGCTGCCGGGATTACGCGCGTATCGATATCCGCATCAAGGACGGCGTGCCGTATGTTATCGATATCAACCCCAACGCGGATATCAGCCCGGACACCAGCACGATATCCGCCGCGGAGCTTACCGGCTATTCCTACGGGGAGTTTGCGGGGCGCATCATCAACCTGGCCGCCCGGAGACACCCTTTGCTGGGTGACCTCTTCAGTGATATCCCGGATTCCGGCCGGTTGCCCGGCAGCGATGATGAAGGCCTCACCGTCAAACAGGTAAACAAAAAAGGGCGGGCTTAAGACTTCCTAAAACTTTTCTCATTTCAGCGCATCCCGCCTGATGTGACAAAATCCTCTTTACAGTATCAAAACACCCGTGTTATTATTGCCTTGCGGCATTTACCTCCCCCTTATAATAGAAACTCCTTTCCCCGTCTCTCCTTTTAGCAAAGGGAGATTAAGAGGGATTTTGTAGCGCACTTTAACGAATAAAATAACCGATACCGTGAATCCGGGAAATGAAGCTGACTTACCATAATAGACTGGTAAACGAATAGCCAACGAATCAGCTTCAGCCTGAAGCTGGAGAGCTAAAAAATATTTTTTGAAACGAAAACAAAAAAGGGCGGGTTCTTCACCCGCCCTTAATACAGTTTATTTTGTGTTCCCTAGAATGTGCTTACCATCGGCGCGTCCATGGTTGTTGTAATTGACCCGTCGATAATGTGCTCCGCTATCTCATCATCGCTCATGCCCAGCAGGTCCTTGAACACGTACTCGTTATGCTGTCCCAGCAGCGGGGAGGGGCGGTCTATCACGCGCGGCGTCTTGCTCATGATAAAGCATGACTGCGGCTCGAATTTCTGCAAGCCCATGACTTCGTGCTGGAGGGGTACCCAGTATTTACGCGCGTCCAGTTGCTTGTCCTGGTAAACGTCGGAAGGCCGGGCTACCATGTGTGCGGCCACACCCGCTTTCTGGAGGATATCCTGGACTTCCTGGTGGGTATGCTGTTTTGTCCACGCGGCCACGATTTCTTCCAGCTTGTCCTCGTTCTGTTTGCGGTCGGCCAGCGTGGCGTAGTTTTTGTCTTTTGCCAGCGCCGGATTGCCCATCGCTTTACAAAAGTTTTGCCATTCCTGTTCCGTTAATACGCTTATCGCCACCCAGCGGTCATCGCCCTGGCACTGGAAGACCCCGTGCGGGGAGAAGAGCGGCGTGCGGTTGCCCATGCGCGTCATGATATGGTTATTGACCTGGTAATCCATGACCGCCGGCATCAGGAAGTGAATGGACGATTCGAACTGGGACTGCTCGATGTATTGCCCTTTACCGGTCAGTTTCTTCTGTATTAACGCGCCGATGAGGGCAAAGGCGCTGAAACGGCAGCAAACGTAGTCTGTATACGCTCCCCAGGGCTGGGAAGCCTTTCTATCCGGCCAGCCGCTCAAATCCGCGAAGCCGCTGAAGTTGCAGGCGTTCTGTCCGTAGCCGGCGTAGCTGGAATGCGGGCCGCCGCGGCCCTGCATGCTGGAGCTCATATAGATGATGTCCGGGCGTACTTTTTTAACATCTTCATACCCGATGCCCCACTTTTCCATCGTGCCCGGGGAGAACGTCTCGGTGACGATGTCCGCCCAGTTGATGAGCTTCCAGGCCAGCTCCATCCCGCCCTTGGATTTCATATCGATGCTGACGCTGTACTTGTTGGGATTGTGCCGTCCGTAGAACATGCTGCTGTCCGGTGATGGTTCGTTATTCACAAAGGGGCTGTTGACCCGGTTGGTATCCAGCCGCTTGTGGCTTTCTATCTTTACTACCGTAGCGCCGTGTTCCGCCAGGTAACGCGAGGTGGACGGCCCCACTACCACCCAGGCAAACTCGGCTACTTTTACGCCGTCGAAAATATTGGTCTTTATATTCATAGCAGACTCCCTAATTCCCTCTCTAGCTCTCCCTTTACGAAGGGGAGAGAATGATCGTGCTCATTCATCGCTTTCTGGTTATACTCAATCTCCATCCCTCCTTCGTAAGGAGGGACAGGAGGGAGAATTATATGACTCCCTTTTTCTCCAGAGTCTTAAGCTCGGCATCGGACATGCCCAGCTCGCCGCCGAAGATTTCTTTATTATGCTCGCCGGTGAGTGGCGCGCGGCGCTGGTATTGAATGGGCGTTTCGCTTAGCTTGATGAACGGCCCGCAGTAGGGGATGTCCCGCCCCAGTTCCGGGTGCGGCAGCTCTACCCAGAAGTGCCGGGCCTTGAGCTGGATGTCTTCACTGATGTCCTTGGTATTGGCTACCGGCGCGATAAGTATTCCCCGCTCGTAAGCGCCGACGTTATAAAGCTCTTCTTTGGTCTTGGTCATGGTAAACGCCTCGATGGCCTCGCCTACCTTATCCGCCAGTTCCTGCTTGAGTACGGAGGCGTTATAGTCTTTCCACCAGTTAAGCTTGAGCAGCCAGTCCGGCGCCATGTTCTCTTCCGCCATCCATTTCACCACCGCCTCGGATGAGGCGACGTAAGGATTATTGCCGCCGATGGCCAATATCATCACATAGCCGTCTTGGCACTTGAAGTAGATAGGCTGCTTGACGCCCGTTCCGGCGACGAATGATACCGAACCGACACGTTTAAAATCGAACTTGTTCAGGTCCCACATCTGGAGGACGTTCATATTGGGAGAAAGGGCGGCTTCCTGCATGGAAACGTCCACGAACTGCCCTTCCCCGGTATTCATGCGGTGGTAGTAAGCCATCAGCGCGCCGATGGCGCCCTCACATCCCCCGAAGAGGAAGGTCTGCGGCATGCTGATCCAGACCGGCGCTCTATCGGGGTCGCCGCAGGCATTGAGGTAGCCGCCGCTCGCCCAGACGGTGAGGGCGGAGGCCTCGTAATGCGCCTTGGGGCCTTCCTGCCCGAACGGCGTAATGGCGGTATAAATGATGTCCGGCTTAATCTTGCAGAGGTCTTCATAGCCCAAGCCGAGTTTTTTCATGTAGCCGGGCTCGGCAGATTCCATGATAACGTCCGCGGACTTGACCAGCTTTTTAAACAGCTCCCGGCCTTCTTTTTGGGTTATATCAAGGGTAATTCCCCGCTTGTTAGCGTTATAAGTGAACCAGAAAAGGCTTTGTTCAGGCTCGCCGGAATTCTGGTAATAAGGCCAGATGCGTGAGATACACGGGTCAGAGCCGCCGGGCCTTTCTATCTTGAGGACATCCGCGCCCGCATCGCCGAGAAGGCGCCCGCCCAGCATGCAGCCGCCTTCAGTCAAATCCAATATACGCATCCGGGGAAGTAATGATTCTTTCATTCGGCTATCACCTGCTCTCGTTATTCCATCAGCCTTTATCAGGATTATGGTACCGGCTGTTTAGCATCCTGTTATCATCGCATGCGATATACCGCTGCGCATTCCGCCACCCAGGGATTATTTGAGGAGGACGCCACGTGGGTATATTAATCATTCAGGCTGTAAAGCCTGCAGTTAATTGAAGGACTCATCATTATTATACAATTTTTTTGTTTTTTTAAGCAAAAAATAAGGGGAAAAAAGACGGAAATAATCAGCAGCGTGTCTTATAACAAAGGAAGGAAAGCTTGATATGCTTGAACGAAGGATAAAAATAAGCCGGATGGTCTAACCCCGCCCCGGTTTTCCCGGGAACAGGGCTGAACCATCCGGCATTTTCCGTTTACAGGTTTTGGTTTATTTATCCATCCAGTCCATGTAGTTGTGCCAGGTCATGAAGTGCTCATGATATAGCTGTGTGTGTACGTAATCTTTGGCGACACCCAGGTTCAGAGAATCGATAAGCGGGATGAGATAAGCCCCTTCACTGACCAAGGTCATCATGTCCCTGGTGGCCGTGCGCATCTCTTCAACGGTGGGCGCCAGACGTACCTTCTCCACCAGCGTCCAGTATTCATCCGGCCATTTCAAGCTGGGGTAAGGGAAGATAGGCTGCGGGCCGAAGTGCACGAACCAGCCGAGGGCGAATTCCGGGTCGACCGGGCAGGACCATAGCAGCAGGCCGCCATTCCAGCCGCCCTGGTACAACGCGCCGATGAATCTGCCGGGGTCAGCTACGTCTATTTCAACCGTGATGCCGACGTCCGCCAGATTGCCCTGTATCGCCGTTGCCAGGTCCTGCGCGCTGTTGGTAAAAATCATCATGGTGGTTTTGAATCCGTTGGAGTAACCGGCTTCCGCCAGCAGGTCTTTGGCCTTTTGCACGTTGTATTCGCGCTGGGGGAAATCCGGGTTGTAGCCCTGGCTGGTTGCCGGGCCGCCGGTCTGTTTCACGGCTTGCAGTAAACCGTAGCCAAGTCCGGCCGCCAGCGCATCTCTATCGATGGCATATTCCAGCGCTTGGCGGACTCTCCCATCCTTATAAACCGAGCCTTCAGATACGTTATCCGGAATGATGTCTGAATAGAAACCGCCGACGCCTTTGATTAGCGTGAAACCCATTTGCTGCAGGTCCGTGGCTTCTTTCAGCGGGGGGCCTGCCCAGGCATCTGCTTCTCCGGCCTGCATCTTGGCCGAGGCAATAGTAGAATCGGCGACGAAGGTAAACTCGATGGCGTCAAGGTAGGGATATTCTTTGCCGCGCCAGTAGTTATCATTCTTCACTATTCTCATCGAGACATCTTGCGTCCAGCTTTCAAATTTGAAGGGTCCGGTGGTGACAAAATGGGAAACAGCCCAATCTTTGCCGCCGTTCTGCTCGAAGGCGGTGGGAGAGAACATGGTCATGAGGTCATAACCGTAGGAGTGCAGCATAATAGAGGGGGTCATCAGGGCATTGAGATGATAGCGGAAGGTATATTCATTAACGACCTCGATGGAGTCCACGTACTGCCCGTTGGATAGTCTCTTGGCGTCGATGAGGTTCTGTACATTCCATCTTACGGCTTCAGCGTTAAAGGGTGTACCGTCATGGAACGTAACGCCTTCCTGCAGGTAGAAAGTAAGGGTTTTATTAGCCTCGTCGATATCCCAGGACTTGGCGAGCTCCGGTTTGAAATCACCGGTAGAGGAATAATATACGAGTGTTTCCGCATAGGATTTGGCCAGCGTTTCATCGGTCATGCCCTGTTCAGCGACATAACTCAAGTTGCTGATACCGGTTTGCCAGAGCACTCTTAGCGTGCCGCCGCTTTTGGGCGTACCGGCCGCCGGGGAGGTTGAGGTTGGCCCTGTGGTCGTTTTTTCTTCAGTGCCGCAACTGCTAAACAGCAAGCTACCGATGACAACGATTGCCAGGACAAGAATAAGTAGTTTCTTCATTATTCTATTTTTTAACCTCCTTCTTTCATTTTCCCGTTTATCACCAATTCTTTATCAGTTATTTCATCCCGTTATGGGTGTTAGCATATTATTGGTAATTGTTTAACTTTTGTCAATAGCTGACGAAAAATATAGCCAGCAGTATATCGCGGCAGGCATTCATTTTATACCTTGAGACATAATTTGGGTTTTCCGGTTTGACAATTAAAATACGTTGAAGTAATATGAATTAATTTAAATATGCCTCTAAATACTTGAGCACCCGGTGAACGGGTTTGGGTATTCCACAGCACGGTAAGGTAATAGCGGTTCTCCGGGGAACCAGCGCCGGGGAATGGCAGGATATCAGGTCTGTCCAAAGGTAGACACAGCGCGACTTTCCGAGGTGGGAAATGGCGGCATATATCATCCGGCGATTGTTATGGGCGCTAATTATCCTCATTATGCTGACTCTGGTTATTTTCTTTGCCATGCGGCTCCTGCCCGGCGATCCGCTGATGATTTACGTTGCCCAGAGCCAGATATCCAATATCGGGCCTGAAGCGCTGGAACAACTGCGCCATGAGCACGGGCTGGATAAACCGGTCATTGTGCAATATTTTAACTGGGCGGGTAATGTTTTACAGGGCGACCTCGGGAGGTCGATTTTTTATAATGAAACTGTCGGGAAGCTGATAGCCAAGCGTTTCCCCATAACCGCCCATATCGGCATCCTGGCCTTTATTATCGCTACTATTCTGGGTACATTGTCCGGTCTGCTGGCCGGGTTAAGGCGGGGCAAGCTAGCCGACCAGATAGTGACGCCGCTGGCTTATGTCGGCATTACCATACCTATTTTCTGGCTGGGTATCTTGCTGGTGTATATCTTCGGACTCAAGCTTCACTGGCTGCCTATCGGCGGGTATACGTCCCCGCTGGAGGATTTCTGGCTGAACACCCGGCAGCTGGTTATGCCCGTTGCCTGTGAGAGCGTCATGGGCCTGGCCTCGATGTCGCGGCAAATGCGGTCGAGTGTGCTTGAAGTTTCCTCGCAGGACTACATCCGCACCGCCTGGTCAAAGGGATTGCGGGAGCGCGTCATCGTGTTCAGGCATATGCTGAAGAACAGCCTTATCCCGATTATCACTCTGATGGGTTTCGCTATCGGCATGATTTTCGGCGGTTCGGTGCTTATCGAGACTGTTTTTAACATTCCGGGGATGGGCAGGTTGATGGTAAGCTCTATCTTCAATCAGGACTATGTGGTCGTTCAGGCTACCACGCTTATCTTCGGCGCTATCGTACTGATAGTTAATCTGGTAGTCGATATATCTTATGGCTGGCTTGACCCCAGAATACGATACAACTAGGTGTGTTTGAAATGGCAGCACAAGAGAATATCAGCGATAAAGCTTTTGCAGAGGCCCCGGCCCGAGTAAATGAGTGGCGGCGTTTCCGCAGGGTATTTTTTTCCCGGAAAATCGTTATTTTTGGGCTTTTTGTGCTCTTCCTCCTCGTGGTTGCCGCTATTTTCGCGCCCCTGCTGGCGCCTTATGACCCCTATAAGCAGGATTTGATGAATGTGCGCCAGCAGCCAAGCCGGGAGCACGTACTGGGTACGGATGCTCTGGGAAGGGATACCTTAAGCCGGCTTATCTATGGCTCAAGGACAACGATTCTGGTAGGTTTTGCGACGACCGGATTTGGCGCCGCGGTTGGCATGATACTAGGGTTAATCGCGGGGTACTCCAACAACAAGACCATCAACATGATAATTATGAGAATTATGGACCTGCTAATATCCTTCCCGATGATTATCCTCGCTTTATTTATAGCGGCGATTCTCGGGGGTGGTATTTGGAATGTCATTATCGCCTTGGGCATCGGGGCATTACCCGGCTATGCCAGGGTAATGCACGGTCTGACACTAAGTATCCGTGAAAATGATTATGTTCTGGCGGAAAGGGCTATGGGCGCCTCCAATAATAAAATCATGTTTTCCCATATATTGCCGAACGCCCTGCCGCCGATTATCGTCCTGATAACATTGCAGTTGGGGACGATTATTCTGGCCGAAGCCGGTTTAAGCTATCTGGGGGTCGGCATCCGCCCGCCCGGGGCGGCCTGGGGCGCGATGGTCAACGACGGATACCGTTATCTGATGGACCTGCCGGTGCTTTCCTTCGCACCGGGTGTCGCCATTATGCTGGTGGTCTTTGCTTTTAACCTGGTGGGGGACGGCCTTAGAGACGCCCTCGACCCGCGGTTGAGGGGTACGCTGTAAATCGCCGGAAAGCGCAATTAATTGTCCGGATGGCTGCCGGAAGATTACCCTTTCAATTCCTTGATGATATTACGGCATAACTCGTACCAGAAATGATTATCCGGGAAGAAAAGCAGAATTTTAGTGCCCCCGGCCAGGACGGCTTTAGCGCTGGCCAGATCAGCTTTAGGCCAGGCCATGCCGATGATGGGGATCCCGGTTCTCTTGGATATTGCCATGACTTTAGCGGAGGCTTCCTTGATGTAAGGATGCTGCCATTGTACTTTCTGGCCGGGTCTGGTTAACAGGGAGTTCGTGATATCTCCCAATCCCAATCCCACAGCGTCTCTTCCCGGTTTAAGCAGCGCAAATATTTCTTCGGACTTCTCGATAGCCTCCACGTCTTCCAGCAAGGGAATAAACATGATTTGTTTATTGGCTGTTTCCATATACTCTTCCCAATAATCCTGAGAATAGCCGGAAGCCCGGATAGCCGGGCAAATACCGCACTTACCCTCCGGAGGGTAACGCATCGCATCCAGCGCTTTTTGGGCGTCTTCAGCGTTTTTGATATGGGGCACGAAGATACCCTGAGCTCCGGATTCAATAGCCGACCGTATAAGACCGGGATTATTTTCGCTAACGCGTATCATGGGAGTTGTTCCTGCAGCCTCGGCGGCACGGATGCAGTGCACCATGGTTTCAGGGTTGACCCGGGAGTGTTCCATATCTATCATCACAAAATCGAACCCGGTATAGCCGACAATCTCGATAAGTTCTGCAGAGTGGGTATACATCTGCATCCCGAGCGGGGTCTCATCCTTCGCTAAAGCTTCAAGGACTTTATTCGGCCTAGTAAACGGTTTGTAAGACATTTCATTTATTTCCTTTCCGGTCTAATCCCTAAAAAGCCTATTTCTCAACTCCTGTGTTGCAATAACATCAACCTCTAGCTTTTCAGGGTCGATTACCACACCGTAATCCTCCCGCGCGCTCGTTACAGATATATAACCATCGATAACGTCCATGCGGACTTTTTCAATATCTCTTTCCCACGGCTTGCCGTAGCCGCCCCCGCCCCCGGCGATGGCGATTACCCGGCAGCCTGCTTCCAACTGCGTACCGGAAGTCTTCAGCACCTCAAATTCCTTGCCATTTTCGGGCTGGACGATGGAGTAATTCCGCAGCCCTGCTTTGCCGCCATCGATGCCCCAGTGCGGGGAGTTGGCCTTTTCCACAAAAGCGAAGAGCGTGGCCGGGGAAAGCAGCCGGATTTGCATGCGCGAACCCAGGCCGCCCCGGTATTTGCCGGCGCCGCCGCTATCCGGCACGAGCTGGTAGCTTTCAATAAGCAGGGGATAAGTCGCCTCCGTTAGTTCGATGGAGCTGCCCGAGCCGCCGCCGGCACCGGCGATGGAATGGTGCGAGGTGCAATTATCCCCGTCCGAAGCATAATCGGCGCCGTTCCCGATGGCGGCGCTGGAGAGTGTCGCCCAGTGCTTGCCTGTTTCGGGGGCGACGCCAAAGAAGCCCAGGCCGCAGACATCACCGCCGGAACAGGCGGGGATTCTCGCCGGGAGGACTTGATACATCGCCTTGTTGACCAGTTCCAGAATCGTCGAGGCTACATTGCCGCACAAAAAGGTGGGCGCATTTGGCCCGGCGTTATAGACACAGCCTTGGGGAGCGATGACCGTGACCGGCCGGTTGGAGCCTTCGTTAGCCGGCAGTTCCGGGTTGGTCAAGGCCTTGACCGCCATCCTGGCGGCGGACAAAGTGGTAACCCATAAACCGTTCATGGGCGCCCGCTGCTCCGGGTCCGAGCCGGTGAAATCCAAGGTGATATTACTGCCTTTGATAGTGACCGTCACCTTGATTTTAATTGGTTTATCAAGGTCGATGCCGTTGCTATCCATGATGTCTTCCGCCGTCCACACGCCGTCCGATATCTTTTCGATGGCCAACCGCGTGATGCGCTCACTGTGGTCGTACATTTCTTGTACGCAGGCAGCTACCGTCGCGCTGCCGTATTTGTGCAATAATTCGATGACCTGCTTTTCCCCGAAATGGCAGCCGGCCACCTGGGCCTGGATATCTCCCCACACCTGCTCCGGCGCCCGGGAATTCCATTGGATAATCTCCAGGATTTCCGGCTGCAACTGGCCTCCCTTAAAAAGCTTGACCGGCGGCAGGCGCAGCCCTTCTTCATAGATGTTGGTGGCGTCCGTGGGGTAGGTGTTCTTGGCGCCGACGTCCTGCCAGTGCGCTTTGCTGGTGGCATAGCCGAATAGTTTATTTTCAAAGAAAATGGGGGTAAACAATACGGCGTCCGAAGTATGGTTGCCGGTAAATTCCGGCACTGTGGATATGATGACATCGCCGGGCAAGATGTTTTCTTTCCCGATGTATTCAATGCAGGATTTGGTGGCGGGGCTGGAGCTGCTTAAAAACAGCAGGATGCCTTTTTCCGATTGGGTGATAATGCCGGCATCGGCATCCAGGACGGCAAAGGAGCAATCCATGAGAGTGCTAAGAAAAGACGAAACGCCGCAATGTGCCGCGGTTTCAATCATGCCGTTGGCGATGGAAATCAGCCTGTTTCTGACAACGGCAAACGTAATGGGGTCTACCTTCGGCATTCAGGCACCTCCCGTATGAATAATCAGATTCCCCAGGTTATCTACCTGCAGCATCTGCCCCGGCATGACCACCGTGGTATGAAACGGCTCCTCCACGATTGCCGGGCCGGTAATGGTGTTACCGGAGGTCAGCAGGTTTCTTTCGTATATTGCCGTATCCGCAAAGTTACCGTCCAGATATACTTGCCGCTTCGTTTTCAAAGCTCCGCCGGGTATGGCTTTACTTTTGCTGATTTCCGGGACGGGTATATCGCTGATTTTCCCGGCGGCCTTTAACCGGACCCTGGAAGTGATTAAAGGAGCTTTCATGCGGTGCCCGAATCTGGTTTCATGCAGGCGTTCGAAGGAGGCGCCGATTTCTTTTTTAGAGCTTTCACGCAATACGCCGCCGGGCACCGGTGTCTCAAGGAAATAATACTGGCTTGCGTAACCCATATCCAGACTCCGGGTAAACTCAATTTTATCTTTGGACATCCCCTCTGTCTTTAAAATCTCCAGGGCGCCGTTTTCCATTTGTCTATAGATTCCGTCCAGTTCTTGAATATCCATTTTATCCAGCGACCGGTTATATGCCTCCGTATAGGTGTGGACGATATTCATGGAAAGGATTCCCCGGGCGCAGAAAACACCGGGGTTGGGGGGTATGATAATACGGGAGATGGACATATCTCTGCCGATAGCTCCGGCGAATATCCCGCCGCCCCCGCCGAAAGACATGATGCTGAAATCCCGGGGGTCGTAGCCCTGCCCGATGAGTACCTCAATGGTAGCCGTGGTCATGTTATTCCGGGCAATGGTAAGAATACCGTCCGCCGCTTTATTCAGGCTTAAGCCCAGCTTATCGGCGATGGTTTTAACGCCTTTTTTTGCCAGCTCCAGGTTGAGTTTAACCGTCCCGCCGAGAAAATAATCGGGGTCGAGCAGCCCGTTGACCAGGGCGGCATCGGTCACCGTCGGCTCTTTGCCTCCCCAGCCGTAAGCCATCGGGCCCGGATTGGCGCCGGCGCTCTCCGGCCCCACGGTCAACAGCCCGGCGGCGTCCACTCTGGCGATGCTGCCTCCTCCCGCCCCGATGCTGACGATCTCGATGCCCGCGTTAAAGACCGGGTAACCCATGAGTTCGGTCTCATGCTTTTCAATGTTCATGCCGTCTTTGATGATAGAAACATCGAAGCTGGTGCCGCCCACATCCATAGTAACCACGTTTGGCACGCCGCAAAGCCCGGCCAGATGAGCGGCGCCCGCCGCCCCGCCGACCGGCCCCGAAGAAAGACTGCACAAAGGTTTCTCCCTGGCGGCTTCAATACCGAGTACGCCGCTGGGCCCCAGCACCAGCAATTGCCCCCGGAACCCCATTTCTTGCAGTTTCCCGTTCAAACGGCTGACGTATCCCGTAAAAGCCTTGCCCATGTAGGCGCTGATAATCGTGGTGTTGGCCCGGATGTTCTCGCCCATTTCCCGGGCTACCTGGTGGCTGAAAGAAACGCTTGCCTCCGGCCAGACCTCGTTGATGATTTCGCCTATCCGGCGCTCGTTTTCCGGGTTGGCGTAAGCGTGCAGCAGGCAAACGGCGATGGATTCAACGCCGCAGTCCTTCAGTTTTTTAACGGCGGCTTTTACTTCTGATTCATCCGGTTTTTCCGTTACCTCGCCGGTAAACAGGGTGCGTTCCTTCACGGCCAGGCGCAGATACCTGGGCACCAGCGGTTCCGGTTTTTTCCAGAGGTAGTTGTAAACATCTTGGCGGCTGCTTTTGGTCATTTCCAGAACATCGGTAAATCCGCGGGTGGTTATCAGGCCTACTCTGGCGCCGGTCCGCTGCGCTATCGTGTTCAGTCCGGCGGTCGTCCCGTGGATAAACAAAGCTATTCCGGATAAATCTATATTGATTTTATTAATGGCCTCCAGGACGCCCTGGCCAAGATCGGCTGGCGTAGTCGGCACTTTATCGACGATTATATGCATGGTCGCATCATCGATATAAACGATATCCGTAAAAGTCCCGCCGGTATCAACCGCTAATCTCCGCATAAATCAGGCCTTTCCCGCCGGATAGTATAATTGTTATACTATCTAATAATCAAGTTAGAATAGTTTACACCAAAATGTCTAAGGGATACAACAACCGGTGGCGCGCTCCGGCTTTTTCTCCGGCCGGAAGCCAGGTGAACGTTGTGGCGGAGCCGCGGTATTAACAGCAGCTACCGCTTTTGAGTAAAAGCGTGATGAGTGATTTAACGCTTTTCTGCCTTGAGACCCTGAAGGAAAAGCATTAAAGCGGCGGCTACGGCTGAATTGATGGCTTCAGGAATCGGTTCCTTTCCCCTCCACAAGCCTTCTTCAGCGGTAACGATTGTTACAAAGTCCCGATGCAGTTCTTCAGAAATATCGACGGCCAAATTAATTGTCCCCATCCTGCTGACCCCGAAAAAACAATTGACGGCGGAAAGAAGAGGTCTAGCAAAACTCCTCTTTTACACAATCCCTGAATGGCCATTGGGCAGGGAGGGGGAAATGGTTGTAAAACCCCCTCATGGCCTGGGGATCATAACCGCACGTCGATTGTCTCTCTAAAACTCCTCCCGACCCCTAAGGTCAATCACCAGTCGGGAAACTCCGAGAAAGAAGATAGCTAATAAGACGATTGATTCTGCAGGATTAAAGTCATTATTTTGATACCCTGCTCCGGTATATGGGGAAACGGTAACCGAATTTAGAGCTTGATAAAAAGCTAAAGCTGCGGTGGAGATAATAATCATACAGTCAACGATTATGCTCCCCAGTCTAATCCAGTGTTTGTGATTCTTTTGTGATTCCAACATATTGTTAGTGTCCCTTAGCGGATGATAAAATAAAAACAGGGTGGTGGCCGAACCGCTATCGCCTACATTTTTTGAAAAGACCTGTTGCCGCAGGTCTTTTCTTCGTTTATGGGGTAGTGTTACGAAAGTAGCTAATTAATTGTTCAATCCCTTTTTAGTACTATTTATATCTACTACTTTAGTAATGTGTATCTACGTATTTATACATCTTATAGCAGACTTTGTCAAGCATGATGCTATAAAATATCTACGGGAGCATATAAAGTTTTTATAAAATTATATAAAAATATTAATAAAGCTCGACCGGAGAAAGAAGAAGATAGTGCAAAAAACCGCACTCGCCGAATATCTATTTAATATTTGCAAAGAGAAAAAAATTTCATTGCGGAGTCTATCCATAAATGCGGGGCTTAGCGCGGGTACCGTTCACAGTATCATTTACCGTGAATATGAGCCTTCTCTCTACTCACTCAATCAACTGGCAGACTACCTTGGCGTAAAAAGACAATTTCTGTGGAAACTGGCGGGATTGATTGAAGAGAAGGACCTGGAAGATGAGGATAAAAAAAGTGACCCGCGTATGGACTATTATTGTGAAAAGCTTACTACCTTACCCGAGCCGACAAGAGAATTGATTATCAATATTGTGGGGGACATTGTAAACTACCATATCAACGCCAATGCCGCCAATAATTCAGCCCGGTTATTGCCGGTAAAGGTAAAAGTTAAAGAATAGCATTTCCTCAAGGGAATTTTAATTTCAGGCAAGCGGGTTCCGCTTTAAGTATTTTTCTTTGCTGTGTCTACCGGAGTATCGCCGCCGGTATCCAGCACCATCCAGCCGGATTTAACCTCAATACGGTCGAGCATTTTGGGGATATAGCCATCCTTCCCGGCTCGCCGCCTTTCACGCGGTTAATGCGTTTTTTGAGGGCAGGTTGTCTTTCCCGTGAGGCGCGACGCTGCCTGCCGCATGGCATTCCGGCCTATCCGGTTGAAGCCCGGGGCCATCTCCGGATGCCGTTATTTTTTGACTTCACGATAATATTTCCCGTTGGCGCAGGCGCGGCACAGGGTTTTATCACCATCCTTGACCTCCCGCCCGTCCATAACCCGCTCCCCGCATTTAGCGCAGACAGCTTTCCGCGCGGGAAGGCCCGGTAAATCCGTCTCCGGGATATTGACGGTCACTTCCTGCAAGGTCACCAGCTCACTATCGGGGATACGGGCGAGTTTCTTTAAAGTCTCTTCGATAGATTCTTCAGCGGAGAAATATTCTTTAACTGTGCCCCGCACCGCCCTGCCGGTATCCGTATTGACGAAGGTGGCGGCGAATTTACCGTAATCGACATGTTTCAGCGACCGGTGCCCTAAAGAACATCCGGTGATGGTCTGGACGGCATCGGTCATACAGCGGTCAATCTCCGCGTAAACGATAAGATTCTTATGCCGCTCTCCGGGCTTAAGCCCCAGCGCCTGCATCGCCGCCAGGGATATTCTCGTGCCAAGGGCGATACCGGCGCAGATATGGCCGTGGAAATCCCCCGCCTTCTTCAAATAAAAATCAAAGTCGCTCATATTGCCTCCTGTATTAAGAACAATTTTACTATCCGCTGCCGGGGCGCAGTCGTCTACCGGCACACATACCTTGCGGTTAACGCCGGAATCCACATTGACTATCTTGACCTTAATATTATAGACCTTTTCCAGATTGCTATCGGTGATAACATTATCCGGAATTCCTATATCGATGAACTCACCCTGCTTCATGAGCGCCACTTTGCTGGACACCAGAAAGGCATGGTCTGGGAAATGGGAGGTCATGATGATGGGCAGCCCGGTAGCGGCCAGATTCTCAATGATTCTAAGCACCCTTATCTGGTTGCCGAAGTCCAGGTGGGAGGTCGGCTCGTCCAGCAGTAAAAGAGAAGGCTGCTGCGCCAGTACCCTGGCAAAGATAACCATTTGCCTTTCACCGCCGCTTAACTGCGTGTAAGCCTTATCACGGAGATGGTAGATACCCATCATTTCCAGGGATTCCTCCGCTATTTTGACGTCACGCGGTTTGGGGGACTCTAATAACCCTAAATGAGGCGCCCGGCCAACCAGCACCGTATCCAGCACGCTGAAAGGGAAGGCGGGCTGATGTATTTGCGGCACGTAGCCGATTGACCGGGCAATTTCAGCACGTGGTAAGCCTGATAAATCCCTGGCATCCACCGAGATGTTGCCTTGACTGATTTTTATCAGGCTGTTAAGGCACTTAAGCAGGGTCGTCTTGCCGCACCCGTTGGGCCCCAGGATAGACATTACCTCGCCGTTTTCCAGGGAAAAGCTGACATGATTAAACCCGCCGCTGCCGGCGGTATTGTAGTGAAAGGCGGCATCATTTACTTTCAGTTTCATGCCCACCCCCTTCCACTCCTTTTGAGCAGGTAAACAAAGAACGGCACGCCGATTATCGCCGTGAGGATGCCTATCGGTATCTCCACGCTGGCTGCCGTGCGGCAGATATCGTCAATCAGCAGGAGATAGGCCGCTCCCAGTAAAAGACTCACCGGCAGCAGTATTTTATGATTCGGCCCTACCAGCGTGCGCCCGACGTGCGGAATGACCAGTCCCACCCACCCGATGGTGCCGCTGATGCAGACCGAAGACGCCGTAATCATGGTGCAGCAGATGATGATGATGGCGCGCAGCCGGCCGGTATTGACCCCCAGCGCCATCGCTTCCTCCTCACCCATCGCCAGCACATTGAAGCGCCAGCGGATAAGGATGAGCACGATAATGCCGGACAGTATCGGTATCGCGGCGATAAACAGGTCCCGCGTGCTTACGGAAGCCAGGCTGCCCATCAGCCAGTAAGTGATGGCCGGCAGCTGGTCGATGGGGTCGGCCACGTATTTCGTCAGGGAAAGTAAAGCGCCGAAGAGCGAGCCGACGGCCATACCCGCCAGGATGAGGGTAAGGGTTGCGTTGCCCTTGACTATCCGGCTGATGCCGTAGGCGATACCCACCGCCAGAAGGGCGAAGCAGAAAGCGAATATCTGGATAACCATCTGGTTGCCGGAAATCAGGATAGCCAGCGCCGCGCCGAAGCCGGCGCCGGAGCTGACGCCCAATATATCGGGAGATACAAGGGGGTTGCGGAAAAGCCCCTGGAAAGAAACGCCGGCCAGCGCCAGGCTGGCGCCAACCAGCATCGCCGCCAGTATCCTCGGCAGCCTTATTTCCATGACTACCGTGTTCATGATATCCGGCCAGGTATGCTCCAGCGGCAGTATCCGGGATACCAGTATCTTGACGACATCCAGCGGGGAAATGGGGTATCTGCCGAGAGCAAATGAAAGGATAAAAAGTAAAATCAGCACTGCCAGAAGAATAACTCCGGCAGATACCCCGCTTACCTTCTTTTTGCCGGCGGAGCCGGGCACAGGCTCTTTCAGCTTGGCATTTTTTCCCGCAACAACCATTTTTGCCTCTAGTAGGGTTCAGCTAAAAGCCCGGCCAGCTCTGCGTCCGTCAGGTCATGATGGAGGAACTCGGCATAAAACTCCTTAACTTTTGCCTCAAGCGCCAGGCCGGTAGTTTTATCCGGGTAAAGTTTATGCACCATCCAGTACATGCCGATAATCTGGCAGGGTCCCGGCGGGCCGTCAAACCAGGAATAGGGGTTGGTCGGCCGTAAGAAGACCTGCCCGTTTTTCACGGCTCTTAGCTCGCTCCATTTAGAATCGGTCATCACGGTCTGGTACAGCGCCGCCTGACTGCCGCGGCCGATGATAATCATATCCGGGTCCCACATCAGGATTTGCTCCAGGGATGTTTCAGCCATGCCGTAGCCCGACTTAATCGGCACTTCCGCCACGTTTATGCCGCCGCAGAATATCAGAAGCCGGGTATGCATCGAGCCGGTGGGGTCAGTGCTAAGGCCATCTTTGCCCTCGGCATAATATACTTTTATCTTTTCATCATCCGGGATGCCGGCGACCACATTATTGACATAGTTCATGGCGTCGTTATAGTAGGTGATGAGGCTTGCCGCTTGCTCTTCAGCGTCCAGCAGCTCGCCCAGGAAGCGGATTTCATTTTCGTATTTGGTGAGGGCGTCATCATCCATGTTGGATAAAGAACTGCCGGCATAGATGCCCACGACTGGGATACTGCCGAATTTCTCCTGTCTTTCCTCGATATTTGCCTGCGTGCCTTCGATGATGATATCCGGCTCCGTGGCGATGAAGTTTTCATAGTTGCCGGTCTGGGTGCCGTACCAGCCGCCGATTACCGGCAGGCTGGTATACTTTGCCGGGGCCAGCGGAGGGTCACCGTTGAAGTTAAAGACCAGGCCACAGAGCTTTTCCGGGGCAATCAAATAGACGAGTTCCATCTCGATCGGGCTGGTGGCCAGCACGCGATTGATGGTGGCCGGTACGGTGAGTTCCCGGCCGAACATATCGGTAATGACACGGGTGGTGGGTTCGGCGGTCTGCGTCGTGCCGCAGCCGAACAGGCTGATAATTAAAATGACACTGATAAGCAATAAGGGAATAATTTTTGAAAGTCTGTTTTTCATGAGATACTCCATTCTTAAGAAAGTTTCCAATTGGCGGTGGAAATATCGTTAGAAAGGGGTCAGGCGCGCATCGTTACCTCCTTTTTCCGGTCGCGGCTGTCTCTTAGGGCCGGCCGGCCGGTAGAAAAGGAGGTAAAAACGGGATAAAAAAATAGCGTCCCCATCAGGGAAAACGCTATTTAACGCACAAACAGATATCATTCCTTCTCCTTTTCCAGCCGGGAAGCATGACCGTTTCCAGTAATGCCGTTGACCCCGCTACAACCGGGGTGCCGACTGTTCACCATATCCCGATGGCATCAGGATTTAGGAGAAACAGCTCCGGAGAAACTGGTTTATTGTATTATAGATGCTATATTGCTGTCAATATTACGTCAGCGCGTTGAAAAATTGAAGATGCGTTTTAGGCAATCACACGCTGCAAATGGCACGTTCTAAAAAAACAGGCCCAGCAGGCGGTAGGCGATGCCTCCGATGAGGATAGCCAGAGCGATTTCGCCTAAAACCATGAGTATTGTTACCTTAACGCCGGTTTCTTTTATTAGAATGGCGATGGTAGAAATACAAGGTATATAAAGCAAGATGACGATGGAAAAGACCACCATCTGAAGCGGTGAGATTACCGACGTTAAAGCCGCCCCGCCGGCAAAAGAGATAAGCAGGGCCAGGTTGGCTTCTTTGCGCAGAATGCCGAAGATTAATAATACTCCGGTAAAAGCGGGCAGACCCAGCCAGGTCACGGTCACCGGCGTGAGGAGGTTGGTAATGTAATCCAGCCAATTAAAAACCCGGAGAGATTCGATGATGATACTGCCGATAATAATCAGCGGCACACCGATGGTGAGAAAATCTTTAAATTTGAACCAGGTTTGCTGCCAGACGATTTTCAGCGAAGGCAAACGGTATTCGGGAATCTCCATGATGATTCCCGGCGAGGTGCTCGGAATTAGCTTATTAAGCAGCCGGCCGATGACGAATATTAAGATAAACTGAAAGATAAACAGGCCTACCGCCCATTGCCAGCCTACAAAGGCTCCTACTAAACCCAGGACTACCGATGTCCGCGCTGAACAGGGGACGATGGTGGAAAGAAAGGTGGCAAGCAAACGGTCTCGCTTGTTATCCATAATCCGGCAGGCCAAACAGGCGGGGACGTTGCAGCCAAAAGCCGTAATCAGCGGCAGGATAGCCTGGCCGTGCAAGCCTACCGTGTGGCAAGGGCGGTCCATGAGGAAAGCGATTCTAGGTAAATAACCGCTTTCACCGAGCCAGCCCAGTATGAAGAAAAAGGGTAAGATGAAACCGATGGCGACTGAAAGCGCCGCATAAAAACCAACGGCGCCGCCGTTCCAGAAAATATCCACCAGCGGCCCGGAAATAGCCGGCTTAAAGCTATTAAATAAATTGGTGATAAGATCGGTCATCCACCCGCCAAAAAAAGAAATGAAAACCAGGATGCCTGCCATGATGGCGATAAAGAGAAGATAGCCCAGTACAGGATGTAGGATAAAGTTATCCAGCCTGGTTAACGGCCCTTTTGCCGGTTCAGTCCGGATATTTACCTGTCTGGCTATGGAGGCTGCCAGAGCGTAGCGCTCCGCGGCGATGACGGTGGCAATATCTTCGCCGTGCATCGAGGAGATTTCAGCTGACAGTTTTTGAGAAACAGCGACCAGTTCTGATGTTTGCTCGTTATTATCAGTAAATAATTTATTATCCCCTTCCAAAAGCTGGATAGCGGCCCACCGCGAAGGGAACTTGAGAGATGCTTTATCCATGTACCGGACAAGCTGGCCGATGCGCTTCTCTACTTCCGGCCCGTACTTAAGAGCAGTATCGGCATTACCAGGTTTATGCTTTATCTCAAGCGCGGCGTCAATCAATTCATGGACGCCGATGCCTTTTATAGCGACCGTATTGATTACGGGAGAGCCCATCAATTCGCTCAATAGCTTAGTATCCAGGTTGATATGTCTTTTCTGCGCTATATCCGAGTTGTTGAGGGCGATGACAACCGGCACCCCCATTTCTTTAATCTGTAAGGAGAAAAAGAGGTTTCTTTCCAGAGAAGTAGCATCCAAGACATTAATCACGACATCGGGATGGTGGTTGAGAATATAATCCCGGGTAACCTGCTCTTCCGGAGAATAAGTAGAAAAAGAATAGATGCCCGGCAGGTCAACGATATTTATCTGCAGGC
The DNA here is from genome assembly GCA_034429595.1 of Dehalococcoidales bacterium. Classification (GTDB taxonomy): domain Bacteria; phylum Chloroflexota; class Dehalococcoidia; order Dehalococcoidales; family RBG-16-60-22; genus RBG-13-51-18. The sequence goes on along the minus strand of DAOUGB010000012.1, from coordinate 6,478 downwards.
CGTGGTGCGCCAGCATTCCTTCCATTATGCCTACGGTTTTTCCTGCCCAGTTGCCGGTTTCCTGCGTCAGTCCGGTCAGCTGGTTGAAGATGGAACTCTTACCGACATTGGCGTTTCCCGCCAGGGCGATAGTAAGCTGGCTGCCGTGCCGGCGTCCGTGTCTGTGCCGGAGCCTTCTCCATCCCCTGGATTTATACTGATGTTTTACCGCGTAATCAGGCAACTACCTTACTCCGTATCTTTAAATATTCTTTTTTACGAAGACATTAGAGGCAATCGCATCGCTAAGGGCCAGCTTTGAACCTTTGACGGAAATCTCAATCGGCCCTTTCAGCGGCGCCACCCTGGTAACGCCTATTCTGGTACCCGGTATCAATCCCATATCGCGGAGTTTGTGCAGGACTCTGTTTTCACCGCGTATAAAAGCGATAATTCCTTCCTGGGCTTCTTTAAGCGTGGATAAAGCGACTACATTTTCTTTTCTTTTTTGAATCGCTTCAAAATTGCTTTTCCTGAAGTTCTTACATTCCTGGCAGCTGGAAAAGTTGAGGTTGCAGGGTGGAATCAGCTTATCATCATCCGGGCATTTATCCGGGACGTTTAAAGCCTGGCAGAGAGCTCTCTCGGCTTCATCGGATAGAGCGTGCTCCATAGCGCAGGCTTCAGAGTGCACTTTATCTTTTCTAATCTTCAGCGTATCGTGCAAAAAGCGTTCCAGTAACCGGTGTTTGCGCGTTACTCTTTCTCCAATGCTTAGACCTTTAGGCGTCAGGGTTGCGCCCCGGTAGGGGGAGTAATCTACGTACTTTTCTTCAGCGAGCTTCCGGAGCATTTCCGTGGCGCTGGCGGGGGCGATTTTCAAACGTTTAGCTATGGCTGTAGTCGTAGCTGCCTCTCCGTTTTGGGAGAGGTTATAGATTGCTTCCAGATACTCTTCCGTACTGTTGCTCATTTTTCGCTCCTGGTTTAGGCATGCCTAATATTTAGGTCTACCTAAATTATAACAGGAGATAGCAGAATTAGCAAGCAGGGTTTACTTAACGCTCGGCGGGCAAATCTTTCTGAAGTAAGCCGGTCTACTGAACGTTAATTAACATACGCGCTTGGTTAGCGAATATTTGCCTTGAATCCGGGGCGCCTTAAGTTTCTTTCTGAAACCAGCGGATGTTCTTCTTCGGGATGGTTTTAACCTCCGGCGACGGTTCGAGCGCTTTGGTTACCTTGTGCGACAGGTAACTTATCGGTTTGGTCAACGGCTTAAGGATGCCGCATTTGTGGCCGATGCTCTGGGCAACGAGGTCAGTATAAAGGCTTAGCGTCTGCGTTACCGTTAAAAAGTCCAGACAGACGAGTATCTCTTGAGCAATCCCGAAAGGCATGCTCAAAGGTAAAAAGCCGCGCGCGTACTCGACCGCCCAGACGCCGTCGGTGAAATTCATGGCGCGTGCCTGGCCCGGGCCTACGTAGATGCGGTCGCCGGGTTTGTAGATTGTCTTCTCGAACTGGCCCTCCCCGTAATACCAGGTCTCGCCGTCAATTACCGTATCCCAGAAACCGGCGAAGTGACGTCCGGAATGGCCCTCCGACCCGATGGGCGTGCCCCATATCATGATATATTCAGACATGGAAGCATAATACAGCTTCATCTGAATCATCGCGCCGCCGGCGATGCTGTAAATCCACGGCTGCGAGAAATCCAGCAACTTTGGATAGTGTTTGGCGAGGGCCTGGGCAAAAGCATCGAACATCTGCGGCTTGGGCAACCCCAGGCACTCCATGGCGCACTGGTGAACGATATCAGTATCGAATACAGGCATCGGCATCAACCTCCATTATAAAATTCTCATCTGATTCATATAATGTCACTGAACGGCCCGAACAGCTTATCCATCGATTTGCCGACCATGCTGATAGCGCGACGGCGGGACACCATTTTCCCCATGAAGAAGTACCCCAGCCGGTTGGATTTCCCCGCGATAAGGCTCGGCCTTCGCCCCAGCGCCTGCAGCGCTTCAGCCACCGTTGACTTCGCGTCCATCACCTTCACCAGGCGGGACGGCTTCGGCTCATTGGCGTCCCAGCCGGGTGTTTTCGTCGAGCCTGCCATAAACCCCAGCACATCGACTCCGTACCGTCCCAGCTCGTGCCACAGGGTCTCGGCGATTATCAGGTTATAGGCCTTGGTGCCAGCATAGTTCGCGCAGTAAGCGGTCCCGAACATTGCCGAACCGGAAGAAAGAAAAATGATGCCTCCCCGCTTTCTCTCGCACATCTTTTTACCGAAATGATGGGCCAGAATCAGCCCGGCCCGCGCGTTGACGTGCAGCTGCTTCACCAGCTGGTCAAGAGTGTGGTGGAGGAAGGGGCGGACTTTTGACACCCCGGCGTTATTTACCAGCAGGCCAATCTCCAAAGAGTCCGTGGCCGGCGCGATTTCCTGTAATATATCCTCCCGGCCGAGGTCCAGCGCTATGGTCCTGACTTCAACGCCGTAGTCTTTTTTTATCGCGGCGGCCTGCGCTTGCAGTAAATCTGCATTGGTGGCCACCAGGATTGTGTTCAGTCCCCGTGCGGCACATTGGCGGGCGAATTCGGCGCCCAGCCCCCGGGAAGCGCCGGTGATTAACGCCCAGGGGCCATATTTGGTCGGGAAAGAAGCTTTCATATTTTTATCATCGCCCCGGTGTTTGAGCGCTGTCCGGCGAGACCGGCGGAGCAATACATATTAATGCATAGTATAGATAATCTAGGTAATATGGTCAAATAGGTATCTGCTTAACAGGCTGCCGGGAAGACAAAGCTGACTGCTGCGGCTAGGGCGCGCGCTACGATAATAAAAACCCGCACTTACCTGGTTACAGATAGTCTTCTCTGAAGCACAACGCAGCACGCGTGACGGGGAAAGGTTAAGCCTTGATAATGGCGATATGTTCAGGAGGAAGATAGACGTAACACTCGTGGCCTTCATTGATAAGCGGAGCGTGTAGTTTATGCAGGGATACTTCTACCCAATGCCGGTTAGCATTATCGCTGTTGGTATGGAAGAAGCAATTGATAAGGGATACCCCGTCTACGATGCGGTCAGCTTGGCATTGAAAAGTATTCTCGCCGGGGCGGTCGACAATATGAATATACTCGGGTCTGATGCCAATGTAGACGGACTGCTTTACCGCGAGGCCTTGAGTGTCTTTAGCGGTTACTTTAAGGCTCCCGCACAATTCCGGTATCGCCACCCGTACGGTCGGGCCGGTTATGGACTCGATAGAGCCCTGCATGATATTTCTGACCCCGGTCAATCTGGCTACCGTGCGGTTGGCCGGCGATTCGATTACCCTGTTTTTATAATCGCATTGGACAACGCGCCCGGACTCATAAACCGCGATTTTTGAAGCCAGTTTATAGCCTTCAGCGAGATTATGGGTGACGAACAGGATATTGCCTTTGTAGAAATTTTGCAGATTTAAAAGTTCCAGTTCCAGGCGTTCCTTAACCTGGGAATCCAGCGCGGAAAATGGCTCATCCAGCAGCAGGACTTCCGGTTCAGGCGCAATGGCCCGGGCCAAGGCTACCCGCTGCTGCTGTCCGGCGGATAGCTGCCTCGGGTAGCGGTGCCCCAGCCCGTTGATATGCATTTTTTCCAGAAGCTCGGAGACTCTGGTTTTTACGCGCTCCTTCGGCAAATGGTTTATGCCGTAGGCGATGTTCTCTGCAACGGTAAAGTGGGGGAACATGGCATAATTCTGAAAGACGAAGCCTACGTTACGCACCCTCGGCTTAAGGCTGATACGCCCGGCGGTATCCAGCAGGACCTTATCGTTGAGTTTGATATAGCCTTCATCCGGCTGGAGAAGACCGGCGATGCATTGCAACGTCATCGTCTTGCCGGAGCCTGACGGCCCCAGAATAGCGAGTATTTCCTGATTGATGGAGAAATCTACTTCCAGATTAAATCCCTGGAGCGATTTCTTAATCTTAACTTCAAGCAACGGTCTTTCTCCCGTGGATTATATTTACCGGCGGCTTACCGGTCATTCAGATAATATGGTTCCGGTATTTTTAGGCGCCTTTCTCTTCCAGTAGGCCAGCGCCGCCAGCGATGCGAAAGAGATTACCAGGACAATCAGCACCAGCACCATCGCCCGGTCGTTATGCCCGGCCTGGATGTTGAAATAGATTGCCACCGGAATCGTAGCCGTTTTGCCGGGAATATTACCGGCCAGCATCAGGGTGGCGCCGAATTCCCCCAGGGCGCGGGCAAAGGCCAGGATGGTAGCCGCTACCACGGCCGGCCAGGCCATGGGCATCGTGACCGTCCAGAAGATACGCCACTCGCTGGCCCCCAGTGTCCGGGCGGCGTTCTCGACATTGATATCTACCTGCTCGAACCCGGCCCGGGCGGACATGTACATCAGCGGAAAGGTCATGATTACCGCGGAGATGACGGTGGCGGGCCAGGAGAAAACAATCGTGGTGCCGAACCAGGAAAAAAACTCGCCCAGCGGCCCGTTCTTGCCGAATAACAGCAGCAGGCCGAAGCCCACTACGGTCGGCGGTAAAACCAGCGGTAAGATGAAAACCCCGTCGATCAGGCTTTTACATTTGCCGGAATATCTTGCCATCCAGCGGGCGGCGGCAATGCCGATGAAAAAGGTGATTACCGTCGTGGTCAGGACGGTCTTGCATGATATCCATAATGGTGCGAGGTATGATTCCGTCATGGCGTTTCCCGGATGTACATCATCAGTATATCCTGTTTATTTATTAACTACAATGAAGCCGTACTTTTCAAAGATAACTTTGGCTTCATCGCTGAAAAGGAAGGCGATGTAGGCTTCCGCCGCGGCAACCTTTTCACTGCCTTTGATAACGGCGACGGGATAGACAATCTTGCTGTTGATTTCAGCCGGGGCGTCAGCGACGATTTTTACGCCTTCGGTGATAGCGGCATCCGTGGAATAGACGAGACCGGCATCGACATTGCCAGCCTCGACATAGCCTAGCACCTGGCGCACGTCACTACCGAGGATTAGTTTCGGCTGCACTTGTTCGTAAATGCCCAGTAGTTCGAGCGCCTGCTTGCCGTAGGTGCCGGCCGGGACGAATTCCGGGTCGCCGATGGCTATCTGTGTCACATCATCATTCAGCAAGTCCATGAAATCAGTGAGGTTAAGCGTGCTGTTGCCGGGCACTACCAGCACCACTTTATTGTTCAGCAGGTCCTGGCGGGTATTATCGATAATCAGTCCGCCGTCTTGCAGGGCATTCATCTGTTTGGCCGCCGCGGAGATGAAAACATCTGCCGGAGCGCCCTGCTCGATTTGTTTTTGCAGCGTCCCCGATGAAGCGAAGTTCGCTATTATCGTAACGTTTGAGTTGGCCTGCATATAGGCCTCATTAACGTCCGCTAGAGCATCGGTCATGCTGGCGGCGGCGGACACATTAAGCTCTACCGGCTCAGCAATCGCCGCGGTGGTAGCCGGCGCGGACGATTCATTGCATCCGGTCATGGCCAGAAGCACTAAGAGCAAACCGACTATGCCTATGGTGATGAATTTATTCATTTTAAAAATACGCATCGATGTAATATCCCTTCATTGACTTTTTTCCCTTGGATAAAACCATTGTTTTTATCTGGGCATCCTATCATACCTCCAAAATGCAGATTTATATCTTTACGTTTAATTTTTATTTCATGTTCAACTCTAAATTTTGGGACTTATCGACGGTTTTCTTAAGGTTAATGTTAAGCTTGTGATAATCGGCGATTGCTTTATGACCTTGAGCCGTTAATACCGAATATCCGCCTTTGGCCCCGCCGTGCCCCCTTTTGACTAACGGGCTGGTTGAAAGGCGGTTCATCGCCACTACCCAGAGCCATGCCGTATTGTAGCTTAGCTTCATAGACCTGGCGGCGGCAGCCAGCGAGCCATATTTATCAATAAGATTTAATAGAGTTATTCTTTTATTATCCAGATATATAATGTCATTCTTTTCCAGCCATATCTCGCCCTTTATCATGTAGCCGGAACTGACATGACGGGAAAAATATGCGAATTTTATATCCCGGTAACCCGAACTCCGTTTTTTATGCATGGTTTTCTATCCGGTTAAAAATATATAATACAATCTGTTTGGCCCCTGGCTAAAAAGTCCGCTGATAGATATAACTAAAGCCTGGCTGCGGCGCAGGGAATAGAAGAAATAAAAAAATAGCGCCTTCATGAACGAAGCGCGCTATTTAAGAACAGTATAAAACCATTTTTCTCCTTTTCCACCCGGGAAGCATTACCGTTTTCAGTAATGCCGTCGACCCCGTTGCAACCGGGGTACCGACTGTTCACCATATCCCGATAGCATCGGGCTTTAGGTGAAACAGCTCCAGGGAAACTGTCCTATTGTAGTATTTAAATTATATCATTGTCAATATTACGCTGGCGTTGAGATAATATTAATGCAGAAAAAGCAGTAAAAAATAAAA
>DAOUGB010000011.1:0-6119 GCA_034429595.1 Dehalococcoidales bacterium | reverse complement strand
TTGTAATATGCTCGGCAAGGCAGGTAGCGTCGCTGAAACGAACATGCTGCCGACTTTGTAAACAGATGCCTTATTATCTGATGCGCGAGTAAGAAGTGCCCCCCGAATAACCGGCGCCTGATAAGGCTATCACATCTGTTTGGTTCGGAAACCACATCAATTATTCTTTTCTTTACAGTGGTTTCTTAGTTACAAGTTGTCTTATTGTACACACCAATATACAAGCTAAAATGATTTGTCAAGAAGTATATGAAAAATTTTTAAGTTATGGAACAACCGAGAAGCTGTTATCCGTAACGTTCCAGTCCAGATAAAAAATCTTGGTATCTCCGGATTTGAACACGGCGACCCGGCGACCCGACATCACCAGAACGCTCTCCCCGCTGTTGAAATCGAGGTCCGGTTCCTTGCCCGTACGGTTATTGACGATTAGCGGCAATCCCGTCTCCTGCGTACGGGCTTCCCAGTAACCGTTTGGTCCCATGTGTCCAACCTGCGGCCAGTTTGCCGGTGACAGTAGAATCCGGGCGCCCTGCATTTTATGGCGCGAGGAAACATCAGCCTTGTAGGAATCGGCACAGATGAGCAACCCGACAGGAATTCCGTCAACAATAAAGAGGTTGTTTTCCTGCCCCGGCGTCGCCCAGTTTTCCGCAGGTCCGTTAACGACCCGGTGTTTACGATACGTGCCCTGAATCACACCGTCTTGTCCGATCACGGCGACACTGTTGTGCAGCTTCCCGGTGGTGCTGTCCCTTTCGGCAATTCCAATGAACAGGGTAACCCGATTGTTACGTGCTATGCTGGCAAGTTTGCGTACCCACTCATTGGGGAAGTTTTCAATCCAATCTATCCCGATCTTCTTCACAAATCCATAACCGGTCTCGGCCAGTTCCGGAGTTATTATCCAGTCGGCTTTTCGTGCCGCCGCTTCACTGATCGCGGCCTCGATCCGTTTGCGGTTATGTTCTATTTCACCCGGCCGTGCATTAAAATGTACCAGGGCGATGCGGATAGCGTCAGGTGTCTTGTTCCTGACGTTATCAGCAGGGTCAGCACACCAACCATTGTCGACCACCCTCAGTCCCAGTAACAAAATCACTGACAATACTAAAATTACTTGAATACGCATCAGTTTCCTGCGAGCATAAGAAATTAGCGGTCCGTTGCAGTTCATTTTATAAAGTACCCCGAAATTTTCCATATACCATCGTCCTCCAGTTTGGAAGTGACCGTCTCTATGGCCCCTGTTTTGTTCTCAAATACCGTATTGAATTCAATGATCACATACTCGCCATCAGGCACGCCCGGTAGTTTTTTTGTATAAAGGCTTCTGTAAAATTGTCTGGAAACCTGTTTGCCAAGCGGATTACGTGCCGAATTAATCATTGTTATCCACTGTTCCTGCTGTACCGACTGTCTGAATATTTTGGAAGCATATTTCCAGCTATCTGCAAATCTGCTGTCATCAACCATTTTGAGCCATTTTATTGCCGAGTCCTTCGCCAGCTTTTCTCTCCTGCTGTTTTCGGTTACGTAAGGTTTTGCGCCGGGCAGCAGGAAACCGTTCTGTTTGCCCAATGCCTCCACAACAGCCTCATATGTTGCCTTGCCGATCATTTCACCAATTTTGCTATGCCCGCCTGTGTAGGTAGCCTTCGGCCCGGTAACGCCCGAAACAACTATTATGCTGTCTGTGCCTGTTCCGGTTGCCTGCACACTTTTGGTGTAGCTGCTGGGCACCTTCAGGTCTTCCAGCGCTGCGGTCTTGGCTTCCGTCATCGTAATTATGGCGCGCGCCATGGCCCCGTCGGTCAACAAGGCATTGGTTAAAAGTACAATATTAATCGTCCCCTTAGGCTCCTCGCCTTCTATATGTGAGCTTTCATCAACACCGGTTCTGATGGCGTTGGTCCTGGCCCCGCCTGTCGCCAGCACTGCAACGGTGAACGGCTTGAATTCTTTGGTGACAACCGCCAGGTTATCCATATTGGCAGCCGTCGCCATCTTGTTGATGTCGCTTTTTTTCAACTTCAGATCATCGGCAACTTTCTGCTGCATGAATTCGGTATAAAGTTTACCGCCGCGCCCGTCCTGTGACATGAAATTCTCACTGACCTTCTGCCAGAGCAAGGGGTGCGCGGAATGGTTCAGAACGGCATAAGCATCCACAAAACCGTCGAGCGTTCCCAGAGTTCGCCGCTTTTCGGTGAACTGCACAACCAGGGATTTTTCCCAGAGTCCGTCGCGCTCGGCTTTTAACACATAAGCCCTGGCCCGCAGATTTTCCGGAATTTGAATATCCGCGGCCAGCAGCAGCGCCGGCAGCATAACTAAAGTTACAACAACAGCTATTAATTTACGCATCAAATCCTCCTGTGATCAGTTTGCTGAAAATTCAGTTATTTTAAATCCCTTCTCCAAAGCAATCTGGAGGGCCGCACCATAGGCGACGGTGAACTGGGGTTTGGGGAAAACTTTTATCTCGCGCTCCAACTCATCCATCAATGACTGATGCAAACCTTCGTTTAAAGCCGGTCCACCGTCGAAGTAAATTTCGTCTTCCATATTGAGAGCGGCCGACATGGTTCCAATACGGTTGGCTATGGACAAATGGATTCCGGCAATGACATCGTTGATATCCGTTCCGGAACTCAAGAGGGAAACCAGTTCGGTTTCGGCAAAAACAGCGCACGTACTGTTAATCACGGCGGGTGCGGCACTCTGCATACTTCTGGAACTAAATTCATTTAAAGGTATGTCCAGAATTCTTTCGGACATTTCAAAAAAACGGCCGGTTCCCGCAGCACACTTGTCATTCATCTTGAAATCGACTACCTTACCGCTGCCGTCAATTTTGATTATCTTGATGTCCTGACCGCCGATATTTATAATCGTTCTGGCTTTGCCCCCGCTGGCGATATGTGCGCCCAGAGCATTAGCGGTTATTTCGTTTACCTTTTTCCCGGACAGGCCAAACAGAGACTTGCCGTACCCCGTGGTTGCTATCCCGGCAATATTCTGCTCCGGCAAGGAAAGTGCAGCCAGTCCTTCCTTGAATAATTTTTCACCTACTCCGCAGCTGAAAGCCGTAGAAGGTTGGGTCTGCGACCAGACCATTGCACCGTTTTCGACAAAGACCAGTTTAATTGCCGCAGAACCGATATCTATTCCTACCGTTATCATCACGTCACCTTTTTTATTGAATTACTGCGCTGAACGCTTCCAATCGTAAAAGCAGACTTTTACTGTCCTCACGCGACTGGTCGGTTTCAATGCGCAGAAAATGAAAACCGTTCTCCCGGAGCACCTGCTCCATCTGGAAACTGCACAGGTCATAGGGATGACATCCCTTGAGGATATGCAGGACAAGGCCGGAAATATTCCTGTCCCGCATTGTAGCCATGATATTATCCAGCCGTCTTTCATTATCCGCATAAGTCGGGCAGCTGCAGCCCAGATTGGACTGCTCCGCCAGAGCCTTTAACAAGGCAAACTCCGAATTATCTTCAGCCAAAGGAACGCCGGCCAGGATGCGCTCCGAGGTGCAAAGCTCGTCGGCCGCCACATGAATGCCTGCATCCTCCAGCAGCTGCGGAATCTTCAGATTGGGAAACATCACCGGGGAGCCGGCAAGAAAAACACTGGCCTCCGGACAGCACAATTTACCGGACTGTACCTGGACAACTTCATTGACGCTGTGTGTCCATCCTTCCACATCTCCCATCATCAAAGCATTGGTCATAATCATGCACCAGAGAGCCGGGATCTCTTTTCTCTCGCGCGCCTCCAGCAATTTTCTCAACGCCAGCCGGGCAGCGGCATATTTCTCCAGGGAGAGACGCAGTTTGCTTCGTGACATCATTTTACCCGATTCTTTCTCCAGAAATTCTTTAAGGAGAAATATCTCTTCGATCCAGCGCTTGCGCCCTCGCTCGCTCTCTTTCATATGCGGCAGTTCCATGAAGTGGATCTTCCCTCCATGCGCCTCCAGCAATTCCGGAAATCTGACCATCCAATCGCATGTCCCGGCAATTACGGTCAGATCCGCCAGGGACTCGATGGAATCCTCCAGCAAGAAAGAACTCAGCGCCGACTTGATGACCGGACAGGCCAGCGCCGGCAGCCGGGAGGCGGCAACATCCTGTCCGGACACCGTACTCGAACAGAATCTGTACGGGACAAAACCCAGCGCATGGAATATTTCCAGCGGCGCCTGGAGGCAGTTCAACGCAGCGACCGGCCTGTTTATCTTCTGACGGAATTTCTCCGGTTCGGCGCGCAGTGAAAGTATGTCCAGAAAATAATCATACTGGGGCAGATAGTCGCCGCGCCGCTTTAAAAGCGCCGTCTGCGCGGCATACTCCTGCCGGGTCTTCCGCCTTACAACCTCTTGCTTTGTTTCGGGCACTTTTGATAAAGGATTATTCATCGTGACCGCCCCGCGCCAGTTTTCTTATCGCCCCGGCAAAAGACGAAGTAAACAACGTCCATCTGAGCCACTGGAAGGAGAGGGTGCCGTCCGTTGGACAGGACTCGGCGCACTTCATACAGGCCAGGCACTCCGGAGACATCACATTTTGCTTTGAGGTCTCCTTGTGCACCGACCTAATGTCCACCGGGCAGATCCTCTGGCAATTGGCGCAGCCGATGCAGGTCTTGACATTTTTGCTGAAGCGGACAAAACAAATGCGATCAAAAATGGAAATCAGCGCCAGCAGTGGGCAGAAAATGCAAAAAAACCGGTCCTTGAAAAACATTCCGACGAGAAATAGCGCCGTCAATACCATGGATAGACCGGTCATGAAAGCGGTAATCGTGTTTGTTGTATCCACGGAAAAGTAGCCGGCATTTCCGGCGAACAGGGGCAAAACGGGTTTGGCCGGACATATCTGGCAAAAAGGAAGAGTGAAATCATCATGCAACCCCATGTGGGCAATAAAGAGGGGAATCACCAGCAACAAGATCAAAAAGGCATATTTAACCGGTTTGAGCCTGTCGGTCTGCACCCATGACCATTGCGACTCCCGTATCCCCAGCTTCCTGCGCACGGCGGCGATCCAGTCCTGCAGAGTACCAAAAGGACAAATCCAGCCGCACCATATTTTACCCAGCAACAGAGTCAACAGCAGAAAACCGGTGAAGACCAACAGAGCTTCCAATCCCCGTGATGTAAATATGGCCGCCAGCGGCATTTCCATTCCCCAGAAAGAGTTTTGCAGGGCCATTAGATAACATTGTCCCGCACATCCGCTGACGTAGGGGCAGGAAAAACAGGGCAGGAAATGGCCAAGGCGCAATCCGACACGACCGCCATAGATCAGAACCACAAAGAAGAGAAGCTGGAACGCAGCCCGCAGATTCTTTACGTTCACGGCCGCCGCCTCCTGCGCCGCGCCCAGATTACCGTTCCACCCGTAATCGTTGCCGTTGCGCCAAAGAGCGCCATCCCCAGATCCGACTGGAAGTGGGACAAACGGTTCCTGTGGAGCCTCAGGGTGCGCGAGGCCACAAAAAAATCATTCCCCTCGTTATGGACGGAAACGAGGAAAACCTGTTTGACCGCTTTTTCACTTAACCGGTTCAAGGCAGGGTCATTTGGCGGCACATAGACGACCCGACCGGCGGCATCCGTTAAATAACTCGCCGGCGGGAAAGACCCGTCAAATACGGTGAGTGATGTTTTCGGCAGGACACGCCCGCCCAGGCGCACAGTCACCTGAAAGGGAGTTTCCGTCTGCGGCCAGTAGTAGAAAGGTGGATCGATACTCACATCCAGGCCGGAAAACCAGGCAGAAGGAAGCGCTTCCGCCTTGAATTCAGCTTTCGCTCCCCTTTTGCGGCCAAAGATAAAACAGTTGGTTTCAGCGGTTAAATATATTGTTTTCCCGTTTACTGCGCTTTGCGCCTGGACGCGGACGGTAAAACTTCGGGGTGACCCGGTGGAAAGCTGCAGCATCCACCTGTCGCCTGTCCTGGTCACAGGGGTTGCCCGATAGACCAGTGGTATCGTCTGCTGCACTGATGGCCCAAACGCAGGCAGCGAGGCGATTCCAGCCGTAACAGCGGACAGATTCTCCCAGCGATAGTTCCCCCGGACATTTTCGCAATGAATTTCC
>DAOUGB010000010.1:0-19556 GCA_034429595.1 Dehalococcoidales bacterium | reverse complement strand
TGTGGAAGTAGGGATAGCGATGGGCATCTTGACCGGGGCATTAATCGGCGCTTTAGTTTACTGGCGGTGTCCCAGGTGCCGGAAATTTATCGGCGTCAAGATTAAACCAAAAGCCTGCCCGCATTGCGGAGCTAAATTTGTTGAAGAAAATAAAAAACGGGTTTGATTTGATGGAGATGTAGGATTAAGGATGAGGGTATAGATTAGGCTTTTATAGAGTCCCTGATATAGCGGCCTTCAACAAATCCCATATCACAGGCCAAAATACGGCCAACACCATGCCAGCAATTACTGCCTCAAACCTTTTTGTAATAAAAGTAAGTCCTACTCCTCCCAAAAAGACGACTAAAGGGAATCCAAGATATACCGTCCACTCTATTTCTTTCTCTGCGCCCCAAATCAATCCAATGACCGTAAGTATTAGTCCCACAATTATCAATATTTTACCCATATTTTTGTTTTCACCTCTTTTTTTGGGGGGAGCAGAGGATAGGTAGCATCTCCTCTGCCCCACATTTGATTATGTTTCTTTAACGCCCGTATGTTCGGGTTAACGCGTGACAATCAAGACATAGTACTTCACAGTTGGACAATGTATCAGATCCACCAGATGAAACGGATACAATGTGATGTGCTTCCCATTGTCCTCCGTATCTTGTGAAAGTTACTGGGCATCTCCCTCCATGGTGCGGAGCAGATAAACCATCATGCTGTCTATGACACTCACAACGACCACCTGACCTAGCAAATGCCTGGTCTTTTATCGTTTCTGAAAACGCCATCTTTCAATCTTCCTCACAAATACTCGCCCATGGGAGGTAATCGACTACCAATTTGACTCTTTTAGGACTCATATGATAAAATTCCTTCATTCACACCAAGTCCCCATAGGGCGGCATATATGAAACCCCTGGCTACCACTGGGGGTTTCATGCTTTTTTCAATTAAAAAAGCCTCCATTTTCGGAGGCTTTTGTGGTTACATTACCTGATAAAGGTAGAACTTCCTAACCTACAAAAGCCTACTCCTTTCTCGTAGTATTACGCAAACGCAATATTTACGTTTGTTACCATATTAACACTTAGTTATATTTTTGTCAATACCATATGAGTATATCTTTATCCAAATTTCCCCTTATGTCATTACTAATCATTCTCCACTCTCAGGATAACAGGCTAATTCTCCCTAACTCCCCCCTGTCATTCTGAGGTCGCGCCCCATAAGCCGCACAAGGCTTTAGCCGGCGAGAGCGACCGTGAGAATCCGTTCCCAATCCGTCATTCCCGTTTTTGCGGTAATGACATGCGGATAGCAGAGTGCGCCAGTCCCCTTGTCATTGCGCGCCATTGAGGCAAAGCCGAAAGGCGCGGCAATCCCCATGATAAATGTAAACCAAAGAAAGAGATTCTCACGTCACTGCGTTCCTTGGGATGCCACCCGCCTGCTCCCTATTCTCTGCTAGAGCGACAAAACCCCCTTTACACCCTCTCCCCACCCCTCTATACTGTAAACTGCTTACTATAAATTGTCCCTTGTACCTGACTAATAAAAATGAAAATAAAACTGAATTACCGGGAAACCAAAGCATATCAAAAAACAAAAAACAGGCAAAATGAAGCTGATTTAACATATAACAAAAAACAAATATTCGTAGCTATCCACACTCGAATTGTTTGGAAATAAAAAATTTCAAAAAAACGAATAAAAGCCAAAGAAGGGGATACCCTTAGACAGGCTCACCATGAGCAGTGGAAAAGGGGCGGAAAGAACAGCTTGACATGATTCGATACGGCTCAGCGCAGCTTGGTGTAGAAACAAACCCTCAAATAAATACGTGATACCCCTATTGTCCGCTGGCGCCGGCGCCGCTATACTTTTTAGTAAATACCAAGTATTCAGGAGGCGTAATGTTATCCACGCAATATCTGCTCTTTTACATCCTTCTAATGCTTCTGCTCGGGGCGGCGATAGCTTTCAGCCTGTTCGTCGTTAAACCGTTGCAGACCCGCTGGGCGGTCATGGCCGCGCGGCGCATCGTGGCGGAGGGCAAAATCCGCAATGACTGGCAATTCCGCAATGTCTACCGCATGCTCGCCACCTCCAGAAATGACCTCGAAGCCGCCAAGCTCTGGCAGCAGTTGGATAGGATGAAATAAACTCCTTTAGCCTGCTTACCTTTGGAAAAAGGGGGCGCAGACTCCGGGACTGAATTTTTAATAGCAGATTTCCCGGCAAGGCTGCCCCCTTTTTTGTTGGCATTTATTAGTTGGTAGTTCAGCCCCGCTCTACTCCAAAAACCTTCTCTTATCTCCCTTTACAAAAGGGAGACATCAATACCCCAAAAGAGATGAGGGATTCCATCCGCACTTCCAAGGGTATATACTTGAAGTAGAGGGGTATAACAATGACAGCAATAATCATGATAATCGGCGGGGCGGTGGGAGGCGGACTGGGCTGGCTGCTCGACCGCCGGGCGGCAAAGCGCGGGGGTGCAACCACCGGCACACAACCGGGCAGCGAGTGCCAGACCGGCACTTGAGGCGCACCAAACGCCGGTCCCTGGTCAGGGACACTTTACGGAATCATCCTCGGGGCGGTGGCAGGGGGCTTAATAGCGTCCTTTATATAATCCGTTTTTTCCCACTTTAAGCGTTGTATCTTATTTACCGATGGACTATAATAATTAGAACTAATGTTTCTATGGCGGAGGTGAACTATGGCGGACAGAAGCAAACCCATTACCAAAGGCGAGACCGCGCCGGATTTTACACTCAAAGACCAGAACGGGAAAAATTTCACACTTGCCAAACAGCAAGGCAAACGCGTCCTGCTTTCTTTCCAGCCCCTGGCCTGGACGCAGATTTGCCAGAACCAGATGAAAGCCCTGGATGATAATTATGATATTATCACCTCGTTAAACACTGTACCGGTAGGATTGAGCATTGACTCCATGCAGTCCAAGAAAGCGTGGGCGGCCCATACCGGCATCAAGAAACTGCGCATGCTGGCAGATTTCTGGCCGCACGGAGCAGTGGCTAAAGCCTACGGGCTTTTCCGCGAGCCGGACGGTATCTCGGAACGGGCGAATGTTATTATCGATGAAAACGGCAGGGTAGCCTGGGTCAAGATATATGATATCCCCCAGCTGCCGGACATCAACGAGGTCATCGCTACACTGAAAAAAGTCTAAAACAATATGCCAGAATTTAAAATAGTTTCCGATTTCAGGATGACCGGCGACCAGCCGCAGGCAGTGGACAAGCTGGCGGAGGGGCTGGCTAAAGGCTACCGCGACCAGACCCTGCTGGGCGTGACAGGCAGCGGCAAGACCTTTACGATGGCCAACGTCATCGAGCGGGTACAAAAACCGACGCTGGTCATCTGCCACAACAAGACGCTGGCGGCCCAGCTTTCCTCCGAATTCAAGGAGTTCTTCCCGGACAACGCGGTGGAGTACTTCGTGAGCTATTACGATTACTACCAGCCGGAAGCATACGTCCCCCAGAAAGACCTTTACATTGAGAAGGACGCGGACATCAACGAGGAAATCGATAAGCTGCGGCACGCCGCCACCCACGCCCTGCTCAACCGGCGGGATGTGCTTATCGTGGCATCGGTATCCTGTATCTACGGCCTCGGCGAACCGGGGGAATATCAGGGATTCGTCACCACGCTGAAAAAAGGCCAGTATTACGGTCGGCAGCAGCTTTTACGCCAGCTGATAGACGCGCAGTACACCCGTAACGAAATGGACTTATCCCGGGGGAAGTTCCGCATCAAGGGGGACACTTTAGAGATACAGCCGGCCTATGAAGAACTGGCGCTGCGTATCGAATTCTTCGGGGACGATATCGAAAGGATACTGTCTATCGACCCGCTGACCGGGGAAATTTTGCAAGAACTTGGCGAGGTAAACATTTACCCCGCCAAGCACTTCGTGACATCGCGGGAAAAGATGGTAAAAGCCATCGAGGGGATACGGGTGGAGCTGGCGGAACGCATTAAAGAGCTGAATAAAGAGGGAAAAATCGTTGAGGCGGCGCGCCTGCAGGCGCGTACCGAGTATGACCTGGAGATGATGATGGAGGCGGGCTACTGCTCCGGCGTGGAGAACTACTCGCGGCACCTGGCGGGCCGGCCGGCGGGCAGTTCCCCATCCACCCTGCTCGATTACTTCCCCAAAGACTTCCTGATGATTATCGACGAATCGCACATGACACTGCCGCAGATACGCGGCATGTACCACGGCGACCAGTCCCGTAAACAAACGCTGGTGGACTACGGATTCAGATTACCCTCCGCGCTGGACAACCGGCCGCTGAACTTCCAGGAGTTCAACGAGTGCATCAACCAGGTGATATATACCTCGGCGACGCCGGGCGACTACGAGTACCAGCACAGCCGGCAGGTAGTGGAACAGATGGTAAGACCGACCGGGCTGCTGGAGCCGCTTATCGATATCAAGCCGACCAAGGGGCAGATTGACGATTTGCTGGCGCAGCTGAAATCAAGGGTGGACAAGGGGCAGCGCTGCCTGGTGACGACGCTCACCAAGCGCATGGCGGAGGAACTGGCGGACTACCTGGTGGAGGCGGGTATCAAGACACATTATTTACATTCGGAAGTGGACACGCTGGAGCGGGTGGAAATCTTAAGAGACTTACGACTCGGCGTGTATGATGTGGTGGTGGGCATCAACCTGCTAAGGGAGGGACTCGACCTGCCGGAAGTGAGTCTGGTCGCCATCCTCGACGCGGACAAAGAGGGGTACCTGCGGAGCAAGGGGGCTTTAATCCAGACGATGGGGCGCGCGGCGAGACACATCGACGGGCACGTCATAATGTACGCAGACACGGTCACCGGGAGCATGCAGGGCGCCATCGACGAGACGCTGCGGCGGCGGAAAATCCAGGAGGACTTTAACCGGGAGCACGGCATCACGCCGCAGGGCATCCGCAAAGCGGTGAGAGACATTACGGAACGCGTAAAGGCGGCGGCGGTAGCGGAAAAGCGGGAAGGCTATGACGCAGAGAAACCGATGACGCGCGATGAAATAACGCGGCTGGTGAAAGACCTGGAAACACAGATGAAACAAGCCGCCAAGCTGATGGAGTTCGAGAAGGCGGCATTGATACGAGACCGGATAATAGAATTACGCAAGGAACTGGTCATCGAGGATGGGCAAGAGTTTGCGAGGAAGAGGAGATAAGGGAATACTACCAATAAGTACCGATAAATATTGAACTCTAATAGTCAAGGCGGAGCGTAGATTAGAGATGGCAGACGAAGGGCAGGAGAAGCAGACGCGGGGGGATAAACGCGAAGAGAAGCTGCGCAAGAAGCGGCAGAAGATAAAGCAGCACGGCAAGAGACTGGGTAAGATTTACAGGGATGCGGTGGAGAAGAGGGGAAAAAATCCTTGATAAAATCCTTTGCAAAATGTCCGGTTTTTAGTAAACTATACACAATATTTAATTGAAGTATCGTGATTTAAAGGAAAGAGCAATAATTCTAGCTTATAAGTAGGAACCGAGAAAAACTGGGGAGTTGCTTTTCAAACAAATAATATCTGGGGATTAAAAGATTTTAGAGAACTATCCGCTTTAGGGAGGGGAAAATGAAAGAGAAAATGCTGGAGCAATTGAATAAGGAACTCAAGCTGGGGACGGCGGCGGACCTGGTGACGGTCATAGGGGCGGTGATAGTAACGCTCATCCTGTTTGCCATCGCGGCAGTGGCGGCCCAAGCGTCCGGCGGAATGCCGTCTTTAGACCTTGGCGGGGGGATGTTCGGGGGCGGGGGACTAATCAGCCATAACGAATTACAGGTTACCCCAACGATTATCCTGTTCGTCACGCTGATAGTTATCGCGGTCATCAACTGGTACGCCATAAGGATGCTCGTCAAGAACAAAGCCCAGCGCGCCAAAGTAAACGAAGGGCTGGCAAAGCTGCTTAAAGACGAGACCCTGGACCAGTATCATGATGGGGCCATCTTCAAGACCTATGAAACCAGATACAGCCTCTACGCGGTGATAACGGGCTCGGTGGCGGCCATGAGCATTATCGTGCCGCTGGTGATTTTCATTGACCGGATGACGAAACTTTAGGGTTTAGCGCTTACGGGGAGGGGATAAGGGGAGACCAAGGCTTAGGCGGCCTTTTTATCTTGCTTATCTCACTTTTCCCATTTATCCCAACCGTTTTCCCTGGCTTTCTTCTCCGCCCCGGCACGGCGTTTCTGCTCAAGTTCCTCTAACTGCTTTTTGACCTTGTCTTCTCCGATAACGTGGAACTTCTTGGCCGCCCAGTTACCCATAAAAAAGCTGGAGCGGAAGTGCCGGAGGTCCTCCCAGACATCATAGTTTTCCCCAAAGTGTTCCTCTTCGGAACTGGACTTATTCATCTCCAGTCTATCTTTGCCAGTCAGCTTAATACCGTGGCGGGCACGGGCGGCATCCAGTTCCGCCTCGTCTTCATCTTCACCAGAAAATACTTTCTTTAAAAATGAGAGAAAACCCATAATTGCCCTCTTTCTGCTTACGTTTGCACTGTCGCGGGGGACGGTTGGGGCAGAGTATTGAACTCCGCTTTGCCCAGCGCCATAAAGATAATGGCCACGATGCCGCAGGGGAAAAACACCAGCGTCCCGGCAATCGCGCCGGCTAAAGCGAGTCCCCAGATATTCCTTCTCAAAGCAAAAATACCACCGACGATAGCAAGCGCACCCAAAATTAATATAACCAAGCCGGCTATACCGTAAAACACCATCATGACGACCAAAAAACTATCCGGAGTTGCTCCATAGCGATAATCATAATAACCGGGGTCGGTCAATCCCCACATCACCATTATCACCAAAACAAACCCCAGTAACCACAAAAGGCCAAACCCGCCCGATACGATGGAGAGTATCCCCCCTACCTTAGCGTGGTTCTGCATAACAACCGCTCCTCATCCAATGATACACCCGTATTCTAACACCAATATGCCGGATAGACAATTATTTGAATAGCGGAAAACGGTAAATTCGTAGCTAAAGGTAAGAAATTTTTAACAATTTTTGTAATGCCATTGACAGCCATAACGTTATAGTGCATAATAGTGAACGTAAAAGTCTAATACTAGAAGGTCAAGGAGTACATGCTTAAAATCAGACTACGGCGCATGGGAGCCAGAGGAAAACCCACCTACCGGGTGATAGTTGTAGATAGCCGGGCACCCCGAGACGGGGCATCCGTTGAGATTATCGGCCACTTCGACCCGAGAACCGAACCGGAAACAATCAACATCAAAGAAGAGAGAGCACTGCACTGGCTCAAACAGGGCGCCAAGCCGACAGACACCACTGCCAGACTACTAGGTAAGGCAGGTATCATGGAAAAGTTCAAACCAGTCAAGGAGAAAGCATGAAAGACCTAGTTGTGTACATTGCCAAGAGCATCGTCAACGACCCGGATGCAGTGAATGTCGACGAGGAAACCAACGAGGAGGGCATCACGCTAAAGCTCCGCGTGGCCGATGATGACAAGGGTAGGATCATCGGTAAGCAGGGACAGATAGCTCAAGCTATGCGCACCCTGCTTAGAGTAAAAGCCGCCAAGGCACAGACCAGAGTCAGACTAGAAATCATGTAAGACCTGCCCCAATAGAATATGGGAAGGTGGGGAGAGATATCTCCATCGCTAGTTTGCTTGTCTTTTAGAACAGGATGCAAGTGATAAAGTAACATCCAGAAATATTCCAAGTGTCAAAAAGCCCCCCGATTTTATCGGGAGGCTTTAGTTATTTGTCAAAACAATCCTAAACCTTGCCCTTGCGGGTCTTAACCCTCTCCGCCACCTGCAGCCTGACAAGAGCTCGTCTTAAAGCGGCTTCCGCCCTGGTTTCATCAACCCCGGCCGGCCGCTGTTTTAATCTTTCTTCAGCGCGTTTTCTGGCGGCTTCAGCGCGGGCGGCATCAATTTCCTCCGCCCTTTCCGCTTGGTCCGCCAGGATAATCACATGGTCCGGGCGCACTTCCAGAAAGCCGCCGGAAATAGCCAGGATTTCCTCCTGTCCACCCTTTTTCACCACCAGTTCCCCGGCCTGAAGAATCGTCATCAGAGGGGCGTGGTGGGGCAGAATGCCCAACTGGCCTTCAACGCCGGGGGCGATAACTTCTTCCACTTCCGCGGAATAGACCACCCGTTCCGCCGTGACGATGTCCAATTTCAGGACAGCCATTAGACCTGCGCTCCCATCTTCCTGGCTTCTTCCACAACATCCTCGATGCCGCCGGCCATATAAAACGCCTGCTCCGGCAGAGTATCGTATTTACCTTCCAGGATTTCTTTAAAGCCGCGTACCGTATCCGCCACTTTAACGTATTTGCCGGGCCGCCCCGTAAAGACCTCGGAGACGAACATGGGCTGGGACAGGAACCGTTGGATACGCCGCGCACGGGCGACCGCCTGCTTGTCTTCCTCGGAAAGCTCTTCGATGCCTAGAATGGCGATGATATCCTGCAAGTCCTTGTAGCGCTGGAGGACACGCTGCACCTCGCGGGCGACATCGTAATGCTCCTGGCCTACCGTGTTGGGGTCGAGGATGCGGGAGGTGGAGGTGAGGGGATCGACGGCGGGGTAAAGGCCCTGCTCGGCGATGCCTCTATCCAGCGCAACGACGGCGTCAAGGTGCCCGAAGGTGGTCACCACGCCAGGGTCAGTATAATCGTCCGCGGGCACATAAATCGCCTGGAAAGAAGTAATCGAGCCTTTCTTGGTAGAGGTGATACGCTCCTGAAGCTCGCCCATTTCCGTAGCCAGGGTCGGCTGGTAGCCCACCGCCGAGGGCATGCGCCCCAGCAAAGCGGATACTTCCATACCCGCCAGCGTATAGCGGTAGATATTATCGATAAAGAGCAGGACGTCCTGCCCTTCCACATCGCGGAAAAACTCCGCCATCGTCAGGCCGGTCAGCCCGACGCGTAAACGGACGCCCGGCGGCTCGTTCATCTGCCCGAAGACCATGACCGTTTTATCGATGACGCCGGACTCTTTCATTTCCCGCCAGAGGTCGTTACCCTCACGAGAACGTTCGCCAATGCCGGTGAAGACGGAAAAGCCGCCATGCATGGTGGCAATGTTGCGGATAAGCTCCTGGATTATAACCGTCTTGCCCACACCGGCGCCGCCGTAAGCCCCGATTTTACCGCCGCGGGTAAACGGCGCAATAAGGTCGATGACTTTGAGGCCGGTTTCCAAAACCTGGGTGCTGGTCTCCTGCTCATCAAAAGCAGGGGGCAAACGGTGGATAGGCCAGAGGTCATCCGATTTTACTTCGCCGAGGTTGTCCAGCGGCGTCCCCATGACATCGAAAAGCCGACCCAGCGTAGCCCGCCCTACCGGTACGCGCAGGGCCGCGCCGGTATCTATAACTTCCGCCCCGCGCTCAAGCCCGTCCGTAGGTGAAAGCGAGAGGCACCGGACCCAGTTATTGCCGAGGTGGTCCTGCACTTCCAGAACGATTTTGCCTTCCGGGATACCCACTTCCAGAGAGTTATAAAGCGCCGGCAGCTGTTCCGGCGGAAATTCAACGTCCACCACCGTGCCGATTACCTGGACTACTTTTCCCTTTGCCATAAAGACCTCGTTGTCCTGTCATTCCGGGCGAGTCCCCGTGTTTCACCCTCACCTAGCCTCTCCCCTCAAGGGAGAGGCATTTCTCTTCGCAATGACAATTTATTTTTTATTTTTAATGCCCCCGCCGAGATTCTTCGCTTCGCTCAGAATGACAACGAGGATATTATTCTAAGGCCACCACACCACCCGTAATATCCAAAAGCTCGCGGGTAATAGATTCCTGTCTGGCCTTGTTATACAGCAGGGTAAGGTCTCCGATAAGCTCATTGGCGCTATCCGTGGCGTTACGCATCGCCACCATGCGGGCTGACTGCTCGCTGGCGATGGACTCCAGAACGGCATGGTAGATTTCCATCTCCACAAAGCGGGGCAGCAATCCGCCCAGCACTTCTTCCGCGCCCGGCTCATATATATAATCAACATTCTGGCCGCCCGGTATTGGAGCCGGTTCTACGGGCAGCAATTGTTTCATTTCCGGCTTCTGTACCATCGTCGAGACAAAGCGGGCATAAGAAATATAGACTTTATCGATTTTTTTGCTTGTGTATTCCTCGATAACGATACTGGCGATAGGAAGGATATCAAGGAAACCAGGTTTATCACCAAATCCGGTAAATTCCGCGAACATTTCACATTGATTACGTGTTACAAAATCACGTCCTTTACGCCCGACAGCGACGACCGACACCGGGATGCTCTGTTCCAGCATAAAATGCGTAAGGTTACGGTTAAGGTTAGCGTTAAGGCCGCCGGTCAGCCCTCTATCCGGCGTGATATGCACCACGGCGATTTTCTTTTCCGTCCGTCGCTCTAATAAGGGATGATGCAGCGTGGTTTCCGGTAATGCCGCCAGGTCCGCGATAACCTGCTCGATTTTTTCCGCGTAAGGGCGCCCCTGCAGGCCGCGCTCCTGCGCCTTGCGCATCTTAGAAGCGGCAATCATCTCCATAGCGCGGGTTATCTTGGAGATGTTCTGAACACCCTTGATACGGCGTTTTACTTTACGAATATCCGGCATGAATTAACGCATCTCCTGTTTTACTTTATCAAGAGTCTCCCGGCAAGAGACGGAAAATTCCGGAAAAGCAGCGAGTTTTTCACAAACATACTCTTTACAATAGCCGCAGTTTTTAACGCCTTTTGCCTGCCCGCATTTTCTTATGGCACAATTTCCATAGCCTTCAAGATGTCTCCCAATTTCCGGCCTGCAACCATCACAGTTGATGTTTTCCGGCTTAAGAATACGCTGGTATTTTCTTACCAGCAGTGCCGCAATCTCTTTTCTTTTTGCAGCATCATTGTTCTGCGTCGCCACGAAGACCGGGCACGTAGTACAGACTAATCCGCAATAGGAAATCATCTTTTCCACTATTTTATTTACCAAAACCCTGTTTGAACTCCTGAATCGCTTTCTTTAACGTATCTTCCATCACCGGCTGCAGCTCTCTGGTAGCGGCGATGTTTTTCCCCAGGTCGGCATAGCTGGCCTCAATGAAGCGGTGGAATTCAGCTTCAAAGGCATCCAGCTTTTCCACCGGGATATCATCCAGATAGCCGTTGGTGACAGCGTAAAGTATCATCACCTGTCTTTCCAGCGGCACCGGCGCGAACTGCCCCTGCTTTAAAATCTCCTGGATGCGCTGGCCGCGCTCCAGCTGCGAGAGCGTGGCTTTATCCAGTTCGGCGGTACCGAACTGCGCGAAAGCCGCCACCTCGCGGTACTGGCCCATATCCAGCTTCAAGCGTCCGGCTACTTTCTTCATAGCCGGGGTCTGGGCTTTACTGCCCACGCGGGATACGGAGATGCCCACGTTCAGAGCTGGCTTGATACCGGCGTTAAATAAATCCGACTCCAGGTAAAGCTGTCCGTCCGTAATGGAAATAACGTTGGTAGGGATATAAGCGGAAACATCCCCCGCCTGCGTTTCAATGATGGGCAAAGCCGTCATCGAGCCGCCGCCGCTGGACTTATCGTACTTGGCCGCTCTTTCCAGCAAACGGCTGTGCAGATAAAAGACATCGCCGGGGTAAGCCTCACGGCCCGGCGGACGGCGCAGCAGCAGCGAAAGCTGCCGGTAGGCCCAGGCGTGTTTGGAAAGGTCGTCATAAATAATCAGGACATCTTTGCCCTGCTCCATGAACTCCTCGCCCATGGCGCAGCCGGCATAAGGCGCCAGATATTGTAATGCCACGGAGTCTGCGGCGCCGGCCATGACAACAATGGTATGGTCCATGGCGCCGTGTTGTGTCAGCGTAGCCACGACGCGGGCTACCTGCGAATCTTTTTGGCCGATGGCAACATAGATACAAATAAGGTCGCCGCCTTTTTGACTGATGATGGCGTCCAGGGCGATCGCCGTTTTACCGGTCGAGCGGTCGCCGATAATAAGCTCGCGCTGGCCGCGGCCGATGGGGAACATGCTATCGACGGCTTTAATACCGGTCTGCACCGGCGTATCCACCGGGGCGCGCAGCACCACGTTCGGCGCGACGCGCTCGATGGGGCGCGTCTTATCCATCTTGATATCGCCTTTGCCGTCCAGCGGCCGCCCGAGCGAATCAACCACGCGCCCGATCAAGGCTTCACCCACGGGCACTTCCGCGATACGCCCGGTGCGTTTTACTTCATCGCCTTCCTTGATCTGCGTATAATCACCGAGGATGACGGCGGAGACGCTGTCCTCCTCCAGGTTTAAGGCAATGCCGATAATATCATTGGGGAAGTGAATCAGCTCGTTATACTTGACCGATGCCAGCCCGTGAATGCGGGCAATGCCGTCACCGACCTCGATAACAGTGCCGACATCCACCATGGTCACCGCCGTGCCGAACTGTTTTATCTGTTCCTTGATAATCGATACGATATCTTCGCCTCGTGTAGCCATGGGGGCTACCTCCTTTGCCAGTAAGTGGGGATTTTAAAAAACCCCCTCTAATCCCCCTTTGTTAAGGGGGAGGTTAACCTCTTCCCGCCAGTTCTTTTTTAAGAGCGGCCAGTTTACTGCGGGTGCTGCCGTCCAGTAATTTACCGCCGACCCTGGCGACAATCCCCCCAAGAATAGCCGGGTCGACTTCCGTTTTCAATTCGATTTCAACGCCGGTCAAAGCGCCTAACTGCGTTTTAAGTTTATCTTTGTCCTTATCATCCAGGGGAACGGCGGTAGTAACCTGCGCCGTCTCTATCCCGCGGTATTTATCCAGCCTCTTTTTAAACTCCGTGGCTACTTCCGGGACCATGCCGATGCCGGAACGGGAGACCAGCAGCATGACCAGGTTCATCGCCAGGGGGCCGATACCGCCCAGGGTTTCTTTTAAAAAACGTTCTTTGTCTGCTATTTTTATCTTCTGGCTTTCCAAAACGGCCAAAAAAGAACTATCGCTAACCGCCTCCGCGATTTTCCGAAGGTCGGACTGCCAGCGGTCGAGCTCTCTTGTTTCCAGCGCTATCTCAAAAACCGCCTGGGCATAGCGCCGGGGATTACCTTTTACAGCCATTAATAAAAATCCCTCTTAGTCTCCCTTTACCAAAGGGAGAAAGTATCATTGCCTTCCGAGTCCTGCCGTTTTACCCATAATATCGAATATTTCTTGGTCAGTCCTTCTCCGTTTTCGCGCTTTCTTCCATCACTTTATCGATAAGCTGCCGGTGGTCTTCCTTATTCAGGGATTTTTCAATAACCTTGCCAGCGGCGAGCACGGTTAAATCCGCGAATTCCTTGCGCACCTCGCCGATAGCGTCATCGCGCTCTTTATGGATTTCCGCGCGGGCGCGGGTGAGTAGCTGTTCTGCCTCTTTTTTAGCGTCTTCCTGCGCTTTTTGCTTCACTTCTTCACCGGCTTTGACCGCGCGGGCGATTCTTTCCTGTCCCTCGCGGCTGGCGGCTTCCAGTTGCTTTTTAAGCTCTTCCTCGCCTCTGGCCGATTGCGCTTTCAAAGCCTCCGCCTGCTCCAGGCTTTCCTTGATACGCTGCGAGCGTTCGTCCAGCATTTTCATAATCGGCTTATAAGCGACAACACGCAGGACGACCAGCAGGATAACAAAGGTAACGATCTGCGTTATTAACGTCGGTAAACTTATGCCAAGTCCTTCCACAATGTCCTCCGTAAATCCTTACCGGGCATGGCCGTTTTCACGATAAAACACCCCGCCCGATAACCACGGCACGGCTATTTCAGTAATAATAGCCAGGTGACGGCCATTACGCCGACCATCACCCCGACGACCATGGCCGCCGCCGCGATAACCATGATAAATGTAGGCACACCACTTTCTTCCATATCACCTCTCCTTAATACATCGTCAGCCGGACGGGACTATGCTACCAGCGCCAGGATGATAGCCACAACCAGAGCATAGATACCGATGGCTTCCGCCATAGCGACGGCGATTAACATATTGGTCATGATGGGGCCCCTGGCTTCCGGGTTACGCGCCAGACCCTGCATGGCGCCGTAGCCGAGAATACCGATGCCAATGCCCGGGCCGATGGCGCCAAGTCCAATGGCGAGACCTGCCGCTAACATTTTAACCGCTTCTGGTGTCATGATTGCTCCTCCTAATTATCAAATGATTAATGTGATTCTTCTTCATGCGAGGTCACGGCCATAGACGCAAAGGCAAGCGTGAGGCCGCTGAATACCAAAGCCTGGATAAACCCAACAAATAGTTCCAGCCCATAAACCAGCCAGCCTACCACCATGGGCAGCAGGAAGGCGGCCACCATGATCAATATTTCGCCGGCGGTCATGTTGCCGAAGAGACGGAAGGTAAAACTGACAATGCGGATAAGTTCGCTCAAGGTTTCCAGCACACCAACGAAAATATCGATAACGCCGGAGAACAGGCCGGAAAGACCTTTTTTGGCATTGCCTTTAAAAATATTACCGATGCTGCGGAAGAAGCCGCCCACATTGGCAAATTTACGCAGGTATTTGATACCCAGTGTCTTAAGACCGTAATATTCCACAAAAACGAAGGAAATCAGGGCAATGGCAAGGGGGGTATTCAAATCCGTATTCGAGCCCCTTAAAAGCTCATGCCCGTTATATTCAATGGAGCCAAAGCCGGGTATCAGGCTTAACCAAGCGTTAAAAGCGACAAAGAGGAAAATAGTGCAGACGACCGGGAAAAATACCCGCCCGTTTTTCTCTCCGGCGACGCTTTTACAAAAATCGTATATCCAGCCGAGTATGAACTCGAAAGCGGCCTGCATCCGGCGCGGAATGAGCTGCATATGGCGGGTTATCAGCCAGCTTCCCAGAATGAGTACCAGGCAGGTTATCCAGCCGGCCAGCATAGTGTTGGTGATAGGCAGACCTAAAACGTGGAATAATACCGGCGCGGGGAGGTGGGGTTCCGGGGCCGGCGGACTTAGCCATGATGGCAACCCGACATCCCCAACAATGGTCTTGCCCAGCGGCCCGGCCAAGAAACCGATAACCAAAATAGCCAAGGCAATGACCGCAATAATGATTAAAACCGGGAAAGAACAGCCCAGGCAGCCGCGCTTTTTGGGCCCGGTCATTAGCTGTTCTCCTTGCCGGTTTTATTATCTTTATTGTTCATGAGAGGCTTTATCATTTTATATACGCCATAAAAAGCCAGTATGAGTCCAACAACCAAACCTAAAATAATAAAAAGCGGCTGTTTTCCACCAAGCCACCATCCAAGAACTATCCCGCCGATAATGCAGGCGGCAATATAAAATCCGATACCGAGTAATCTGAAAGCCGGTACCAGCTTATCCATACCGACCCCACAGAACAATTCTTGTATATATAATGATTGGGGGAAAACTTACCGTGTTACTGCCGACAATTTAATTATAGTACCTTTGATATATATTGTTCAACATTCAGGACTAGTTCTCTCTATAAGGTAAAAATAAGGAAATATAAGATAACTGCCCCTATCGACCGAATAAGTGTTTAAGATAACGATAATCAGGCTTTCTTGCCTTTAAAGGGAGAGGTTCCGAAATCGCCGGCTTTGACCTCGCCGGAGATATCGTTGCCCGATACTTTACCTTTAAACTCCAGTTTCATGTTGCCCATAGGGCTGGAAATTTCCTGGGCCCAGGCAACCTCATCACCTGTGACCGTGCCGGTAAAATCGTTCTTGCCCATCTGACTTTCCATGCTGCCGGTGAGTTTACCCCCTACCGATTTTAAAGTCAGTTTGGATTCCTGCTTACCCATGGGGGTATCAATTTCAATGTTATAAGTCCCGTCAATAGCCATAATTTTCCCTCCTTGTCTGCACTCCTGACAGAAAGCGATAAAGCATATTAGCATCAGATTCGTTGAATGTCAAACTATTATCTATACTACCCTGCTTTAACACCCTGCTCTAAAGCATCGCGGTAAAATAAAAAAGCCCCGATTTTCACCGGGGCTTTCAAAGGCTTGATTATTGCCGGTTAAGACTTGCGTTTATCAAAGTCATCGAGGTCAAGCGTGTTGATGAAATCATAGAATGCGGACATTTTTTTCTTCATATCTTCATCATTGACCTTGCCCGTCCGGCCTTCCGTATCCTCTTTTTCATCAAAGATAGGCTTGCCGGTCTCGCCATCCAGCATGATGCCGGCTTTATCCATGACGGATTCATCAGCATAAATAGGCACGCCGGTCCTGACGGCCAGCGCTAAAGCATCGCTGGGGCGGGAATCTACTTCCACCATTTTACCTTCAGCATCAAGAACGACTTTGGCAAAGAAAGTATCGTTCTTGAGGTCGTTAACGATAATGGAATTGACCACGGCTCCCAGAGTATCAATGACCGAGTTCAGCAAGTCATGGGTCAGGGGGCGGGGCACCGCTACGCCCTGGAGTTTTACCGCAATGGCATCCGCTTCCGCCGGGCCAATCCAGATGGGTAGATATCGGTCT
Organism: Dehalococcoidales bacterium; assembly: GCA_034429595.1. GTDB lineage: Bacteria > Chloroflexota > Dehalococcoidia > Dehalococcoidales > RBG-16-60-22 > RBG-13-51-18. The sequence continues at coordinate 3,043 of DAOUGB010000010.1, read as the reverse complement.
GATTCTTTTTCTTTAAGAATAACCACGCGCTGATAATTCATCAGACTGACGCGGATACTATCAATTGTCATTTCTATCATGGCAGCCCTCCCTTCCACATATCACACACGTATCTGATTTAATTCTAAACCCCTTTACCACCCCTGTCAAATAAACATGAGATAGTAAACAAACAGCTATATACATGGTACACCACACTATTTTACCAATACAGGGTGCAACCAATACTTTAGCGTACAAGTTACCCTACATTACACATAATTTTTAAATCTTTCTTCCTTATTTTCTTTTTAACTGACATATTTATCAATTCCCGTGTATTTTCCAGTTGACAAACATAGTACTAAAATATGATATAATAGACTATCAACTTCACCCCAATCATTTCCCCAAAAAAATACGGGAGGCTTAATCATGAAACAAGGTACCAAGGCTGTCGTGTGGTTTAAAGAAGTTACCAAGAATGATATCCCCATGGTGGGAGGCAAAGGCGCCAACCTTGGCGAAATGACCAATGCCGGAATACCGGTACCGCCGGGTTTTATCGTCACGGCCCAAGCATATTTCGGGTTTATCGAAAAAGCCAATCTGCAAGGCCAGATAAAATCTCTTCTGGAGCCCGTGAACGTCCATGATAGCAAACAACTCCAGGAAGTGGCACTCAAGGTGCAAAAGCTGATAACAGACGCCCAGATGCCTCCGGAATTGGGCAAAGAAATAGCCGAGGCATATAACAAAATGGGCGAAGGACTGGTGGCGGTTCGGTCTTCCGCCACCGCTGAAGACCTGCCGGAGGCATCATTTGCCGGGCAGCAGGCTACTTTCCTGAATGTGGAAGGCGAAAAAGAAGTAGTAAAAGCCGTACAGGACTGCTGGGCTTCCCTGTTCGGAGCGCGCGCCATCTTCTACCGCGCGGAACAAGGGTTCGACCATTTTAAGGTCGGTATCGCCGTACCGGTGCAGCGCATGGTGCAGTCTAAGGCGGCCGGGGTTATGTTTACCGTAGAACCCACCACCAGCAATAAAGAAAAGCTTACCATCGAGGCTGTCCTGGGGCTGGGTGAAATGATAGTTTCCGGCGATGTCACTCCTGATCATTACAGCATCAGCAAGAAAGACATGAAAATCCTGGAAAAGGACATCAAAAAGCAGGAGTGGAAGCTGGTAAAGAAGATCGGTTCCCACGGCAAGGCAGATAACATCAAGATCGACCTGACAAAGGAAGAACAGGCACAACAAAAAATAACCGACGCTGAAATAATTGAACTGGCTAAAATCGGGCTAACCCTGGAAAAGCATTACAATTTCCCGCAGGATGTCGAGTGGGCTACGGAAAACGGTAAAATCTATATCGTTCAGACCCGCCCGATAACCACTCTTAAGGAGACCGCGGGAGCTACTCATGATATCGATGCTCCAGTGCTTCTTTCCGGAGCGCCGGCCAGCCCGGGTGTTGCTAACGGCCCGGTGAAAATTGTCCCGACTCCTGAAGATATAGATAAAGTGCTGGATGGCGATGTCCTGGTGGCGGAAATGACGACGCCGGACTTCGTACCGGCGATGAAACGCGCATCAGCCATCGTTACCGACCGCGGCGGCCGGACGGCTCATGCCGCTATCGTCAGCCGCGAGCTGGGCATCCCCTGCGTGGTAGGCTGTGAAAAAGCTACCTCCACTCTGAAAGACGGCCAGATTATCACCGTTGATGGTGGTAACGGCAAGGTCTATGACGGCAAAATAGAAGTCAAGAGCGATGTAAAAATTCGGGCCCGCGGCGAGGTCAAGACCAAGACCAAGCTGCTCGCCAACCTGGCGCAGCCGGAAATCGTCGACCGCGTAGCTAATAGAGACGTGGACGGCATCGGCCTTTTGCGCGCCGAGTTCATGGTGGCGGAAATCGGGGAGCACCCGAGCTATATGATAGAACAGGGACGCGGGCAGGAGTTCGTGGATAAGCTGGCGGCCGGTCTGACCCTCTTCGCCAAGGCTTTCCATCCCCGCCAGGTGGTCTACCGGACCAACGACTTTAAATCCAACGAATATAAAGCGCTCAAGGGCGGCGAGAAATACGAAATGGACGAAGAAAACCCGATGATAGGCTACCGCGGGGCCTCGCGGTACATTACGGACATCGAGACCTTCAAACTGGAGCTGGCCGCCATCAAGAAAGTAAGAGAAACTTACGATAACCTGTGGGTGATGATACCTTTCGTGCGCACGGTCAAAGAGATGGAAGGCACGATAAAAATCATGGCGGAGGAAGGGCTAAAGCGCTCCCCCACTTTCAAACTGTGGATGATGTGCGAGATACCCGCCAACGTGATTTTGCTGGATAAATTCATCGCCACCGGCATCGACGGCATATCCATCGGCTCCAACGATCTGACGCAGCTGACGCTGGGCATCGACCGCGACAGCGCCAAGCTGGCCGCCACCTTTGACGAGCGGAATGAAGCGGTGATGATTTCCATCGAGAAAGTGGTCAAGACCTGTAAAGAGATGGGCGTTACCTGCTCCATCTGCGGCCAGGCGCCATCGGTCTACCCGGAGATAACGGAGAAGCTGGTGGAGTGGGGCGTAACCTCCGTAAGCGTCAGCCCGGACATGATTGACGTCACCCGCGACATCATCGCCGCGGCGGAGAAGAAACTGGGCGTAAAATAGACTTTATTAATCGTTAGTGCTATCGCAGGGGCGGGTTTTCAACCCGCCCCTTTTTATTTAGCTTTAATTCGTTTTGTAAAAAGGCGTTTTAAATTTTTTGGTTGTTTTGAAGCTAAAACCGATATTTGTTTTATGTAATATAGCCTCGATTCGTTTGGTGTTTTTTTAAGGCATTTATCATGGTTTAGCTTGAATCGTTTTGGGAAATTTTGCCAGACCCCTCCTTTTCTTCTCTCCTTCAGGGAGCCTTGTATCAAAAGTCATTCTGAAGAGTGAAACGACGAAGAATCCGCGCCTGGCAAAGTAGCTACGGATTCTTCCCCCGATTTGCATCGGGGTCAGAATGACATTGCTATAGCCACTTTTGATACAAAGCCCC
>DAOUGB010000009.1:0-1578 GCA_034429595.1 Dehalococcoidales bacterium | reverse complement strand
GGACTCATTCGCCGCGATGATGCCTATACGCTGATCTCAGCGCTTAAAAAGGAAATCAAGATTCCGGTACACCTGCATACCCATTACACCAGCGGTATGGCCTCGATGAGCATCCTGAAAGCTATCGAAGCGGGTGTAGATATCGTCGATACGGCGCTAGCGCCGTTTGCTTTGCGCACCTCGCACCCGGCAATAGAACCCTTCGTAGCCGCGCTACAGGGCACCGACAGGGATACCGGTCTCAATATGCAGCATCTGGTTAAACTGGGTGAATATTTCGAATCAATCGCCCCCAAGTACCGCGATTTCAAGGCAACCAACAAGATGGCGGTCATCGATACTGAGGTACTGGTACACCAGGTTCCCGGCGGCATGATATCCAACCTGGTCAGCCAGCTTAAAGAAGCTAATGCGCTGGACAGAATCGGCGAGGTTTATGCCGAAATTCCCAAGGTAAGAAAAGAACTCGGTTATCCGCCGCTGGTCACTCCGACCAGCCAGATAGTCGGTATCCAGGCGGTACAGAATGTACTGTTCGGACGTTACAAGGTGATATCCGCACAGGTTAAAGACCTGGTTTACGGACTTTACGGACAGACACCTGTTCCTATTACGCCGGAAATCCAGAAACTGGTTCTCAAGGGCTATGAGAGAGGCGAAACCCCGATTACCCAGAGGCCGGGAGATATACTGGAGCCCGAAATGGAAAAGGCTTATGCAGATACCGCGCATATCGCCCGTAATTTAGGCGATGTGCTGACCTACGCGCTCTATCCGACTACCGGTATGCGCTTCCTCAAGTGGAAATACGGTCTTGAAACTCCTCCGCCCGAAACCAGGGCTAAAAAGATGGAGGACATCAAGAAAGAAGACGAATTGATCGCCAAGGCTAAAGCCGGCAAGCTGGTAGACCCAGCCACTATCGTGATACCGCCGGCAGCGCCTGTTGCCGCCCCGGTACCCGTTGCAACAGCACCTGTGCCCGCAGCGGCAGCTCCCCAGACAGCCCCGGCTGCGGCTCCGGCACCTGCACCCGCAGCGGCAGCCGTTGACGGAACAGCTATAACGGCCCCGATGCCCGGTTTGGTCATAAAATATCTCGTGAATGTCGGCGATGATGTAAAAGAAGGCGATATCGTAGCAGTTATCGAAGCTATGAAGATGGCCATCGACCTGCCGGCTACCACCAAGGGAAAGATAAAGCAAATCAAGTTCAAGGCAGGAGATCACGTGTTACGCGACGATATCCTGGCTGTCATCGGTTAAACCCTTTATTTTTATCATAATATAACTTTCAATGATAAAAAGGGGTATACTATTGCTTAAATATTCCTTATCTGAAAGGTAAATAACTATGGGAAAAACACTGGCTGAAAAGATTCTGGGTTTGAAAGCCGGGACTGATGTCAGTTCGGGCGATATCGTGATTACACCGGTCGACCTGGCATTCGTACAGGATACAACCGGGCCGTTAACAGTACGCGAGTTTTTAGATAACGGATTCGAAAAACTGGCCAACCCGTCGAAGACAGTACTGTTTATCGACCACGCCGCCCCCAGCCCCAACAGCCAGTTATC
>DAOUGB010000008.1:0-1695 GCA_034429595.1 Dehalococcoidales bacterium | reverse complement strand
AGCGACAGCTTCTCAGCCAACGCACGGCGTAATCGCCCACGTTACCGGCTGACCGCTCCGTCCGAGCGGATTATTCAAAGCAAAAGTCAAAATATTCCGAGCCGCATTTATGTCTCGATCGAGGATCAAATTCATCGTCTGCGTGTCCAGCAACCCACGCCGCCACTCAAAGAGAAAAGTTGGCAAATATAGGGAAACGATACAAAAGAAAAGTGAATTTCAAGCGCCTGATATTTGAGCGGTGGCATTTCTGAGTCGAACAGATCCGCGGATTACGACACCGCCGTGCACCCGTTACACGCATCACGCTCAAAACGCGCCGTATAGCCCTCCTTTCTTTGTCTCTGATCCGGTGACAGATGGCTGGCGTTCCACCGGCCTGGCGGTTGTCGTAAATTCGCCTTCGGGGTCTCATGACTCCGCGGCCACTCGCTCCTGGCCGCTTGCTGATCACGCGTACCGGTATCAAAAAGGTTGTATAGCGGGGACTGGAGTCGGACCAGTTTTATCGACTTATGAAACCGATGGTTTACCGAAACACCCCGCTGGGGCGGATCGGGCTTCCCAGTATCACCCGACCCATATCTGCTTACCGTTGAAACCCAGGAACTTTTCGGGAAGGGGTAGCGTTCTCGCTTGGGCCCTATGAATCCACTCTCTGGTTTGAGGAGCGCCGGCGTCACCCAAGTCAACCGCCGACTACACACGCTTTCCTGTTACTGGCTATCCATTTCAGTTTGCGTATAGCCGATCAGGGCAGGGTCGGACTGCCAGCCTTCGTCTTATCAGGGCGATGCTCTTCCGGTTGAGCTACCGATCGAAGTGCCGGTCAGCCCCGGCTTGCTCACAACTCCGCGCTGAACCCATGTGACGGGAAGCAGAATATCCAAGAAAGGTAGAAGGAGCAAAACCCTTTCCTGCCGCCTCTGGCGGGCCGGTCTACCGGCACACGGTTCCCCTTTATGGCAGGTGAGCCGCAAACGTCTCCGGTCCCCAGTTCCTGATTTCTCGGGAGCGCCTTCTCAACCAGGGCAAGTCAGGGCGTTCCCATCGCGCGCCTGTAAGGTCGGCTGCTTACCAGTTGGACGGGCTGGTCCTGCCTCAGCTCGGGCTAACTCCCCAGGCGTATTTGGCTTGATCGGTGTTATTACTCCGAAAGTTCGCCGGTGGTACAAGGGCCTCCACGCGTCTTCAACCCTTGCCCTATCCTAATACCCATACCGGGTACACGCCCATGTGTCATATCGCCACAGTCGCCGTCCTATTTCGGGGGTTGCCGGCACATCGCATCACGGGGTGTCATGCGGCTTTCGCCGTACCCGTTTACCCCTTTTAGCCTCCGATTGCCAGCCATTACCGGCTGTCCGACCCCTCCAAAAAAGTCAAAAAAGTACCGCGCAACCGTCAGTTCACGAAGGGCCGGTTCTCACGGCCAATACTTGTGTTTTGCCTATCCAGGCTCTCCCGTACTGGTTCTGATGGTTACAGCCCGGAGCTTCGCGCGCACGAATTGCGCAGTAGCCAGCCTGCCGTTGGCTGGGCTTGTTTCTCTCATTCCGGCTGCCAGGCGGATCGGGCCTCGTGCTCGGGGGAAGCATCGAAATGTCCCACTGGATCTACTGCTGGTTACGGTTCCGGCTCTGCCGCTACTGTGGTGATCACGGTCTCCGGTTTAGCCAATTGGCGGTATCCCCG
>DAOUGB010000007.1:0-40133 GCA_034429595.1 Dehalococcoidales bacterium | reverse complement strand
ACCAGTCGATTTATTCCTGGCGGTCGGCGGACATCCGCAATATCCTGAACTTCGAGAAAGACTTCCCGGACGCGCGGGTGGTACTGCTCGAACAGAACTACCGCTCCACCCAGGTGATTCTCGATGCCGCGACGCATGTCATCGCCGCCAACAAGGAGCGCAAAGCCAAGGGGCTCTGGACGGAGAACGAAAAAGGCGAGCTGCCCTGCATCATCGAGACCTACTCCGAGGAAGAGGAAGCCCAGTGGGTGGTCAATGAAATCGACAAACTCATCCGCAACGACGGGATGAAAGCCGGCGACTTCGCGGTGATGTACCGCACCAACGCGCAGTCGAGAGTTCTGGAAGAGGCCTTCATCCGCTACGGCCTGCCCTACAAGCTGGTGGCGGGCACCCGCTTCTACGAGCGCCGCGAGGTCAAGGATATCATCGCCTACCTCCGGCTCATCCAGAATCCCGACGATACGGTCAGCCTGGCGCGCATCATCAACGTGCCGCAGCGGAGCATCGGAGAAAAGAGCCTGGACGAACTTACCCGCTGGTCGCGCGACCAGGGGTTTAACGAATACCGGGCATTACAATTACTGGCGGAATCCAAAGAATCCAACCTCGAACTCCCGTTCAGCGGGCGGACGGTCAAAGCGCTGGCCGGATTCGCGGTCATGATCGAGAACTTTATCGAAAAGAGTAAAGAGCTGAAGCTGGTGCAGCTTTTTGACGAGGTGGTGGAAAAATCCGGCTACAAGCAGTATATCACGGCACTGATGGACGGCGAGGAGCGGTGGGAGAACGTGCTGGAGCTGCGGGGGGTGGCGCAGGACTATAAAGACCTACCGCCGGAACAGGGGTTAGCCGCTTTCCTCGAAGGCGTGGCGCTGGTATCGGATGTCGATTCCCTGCCGGACAAGCTGGACACCGTCACGCTGATTACCCTGCACCAGGCCAAGGGACTCGAATTTCCGGTGGTCTTCATCATCGGGATGGAAGAGGGCATCCTGCCGCACTACAGGAGCATCGACGACCCCGGGCAACTGGAAGAGGAGCGCCGGTTATGCTACGTGGGCATCACGCGGGCGCGGAAGCGGGTCTACCTGGTGAGGGCCTTCCGGCGCCACCTGATGGGCAGCAGCGCGGTCAACAAGCCTTCGCGGTTCCTGGCGGACATCCCGCCGAAGCTCATCGCCAGAGGCGGCGTAACGGCCAAGGAAGACGAGTGGTCGAGCAAGGGCATCGACGCCGCGGAAAAAGCTATCACGCCTAATGAAGACCTCCCCGTGTTCAAAGCCGGCGAACACGTAAAACACGGGCAGTTCGGCGAGGGCGTAGTCATCAACTACCACAAGGTCAAGAACGACGCCGAGGTGGTGGTGGCCTTCGACGGGGCGGGAGTAAAGCGATTCCTTTTAAGCTTTGCGAAGATAGAGAAGGCGTAACGAATAACCGATACTACCAATAAACCACGCCGTCCCTTTTTCCCCTATTTTCACCCTCACCTTTTCATTCCTCTCCCATCAAGGGAGAGGATGATTTTTCACAGGCGCGGAGGCATATAATCCCCTGCTGCTCCCCCTTTGACAAGGGGCGGCGATGTATGATACTAAATCAAAAAGGTTTTCAATACCCCAAAGGGAATAGCCTGACGGAGAGGGGCGTTAGCCCCTTTCATTAAATCCCCTCTCCAAACAAACGAATCACCGGTTCAAGAAAATGACCGGTTGGGAGAGGGCCAGGATGAGGTATAAAAGCCGGCACGGTCGCTACGCTCCCGCAGCGTGACAAACGGCAAAGATAGCGGTGGCCGCGCTCTCCCCCCGGGCACCGCCCGCCGTTATTAGCGTAATGGCATAAGCCCCGCCAACACCTTTGACTACACCTGCCCAATACCTTAAAATTAACAGACAAACTCTTGACAAGCTACACGTTAACGTGTAAGATGAGAGCAACATGACGATAAAAATACTCGATAACGCCACCATCAACCAGATTGCCGCCGGGGAGGTAGTGGAAAGACCGGCCTCGGTGGTGAAGGAACTGGTGGAAAACGCCCTGGACGCCGGAGCCACACAAATCGCGGTGGAAATAAGGGGCGGCGGCAGCGAACTCATCAGGGTCACGGACAACGGCACGGGGATTCCGGCGGAGGAAGTCGCTCTGGCCTTCGAGCGGCACGCCACCAGCAAGATAAAAAGTCCGCAGGACTTGCAAAAAATAGCCAGCCTTGGTTTCCGGGGCGAGGCATTGCCCAGCATCGCCGCAGTGGCGGACGTGGAAACGGTCACCAGCGCGGAAGGGGAAAAAGCGGGGACCTATATCTACCTCGAAGGCGGCAACATCGTTTCCCAAAAGAGCATGGCGCGCACCCGCGGCACCACCATCACGGCGCGTAATTTATTCCGGCGCGTGCCGGCCCGACTCAAATTCTTAAAGTCGGTCCCCACGGAAACGAGCCATGTCGCCAATACGGTCAGCCAGTACGCCCTCGCCTACCCGGAGGTGGCTTTCCGGCTCACCGCAGACGGTCGGCAGACACTGAACACCACCGGCAAGGGCAAACTAATCGACGCCATAATCGATATTTACGGCGTGGCCGCCGCCGGCAAAATGCTGGAGATCGAAAGCGCCGCCGCAAGCTGGCAGGGGCGACCGACCGAAGCCAACGACAGTATCCGCGTCACGGGCATGGTGGGCGCGCCGGAACTGGGGAGGAGCAACCGCGATTTCTTGAGTTTTTTCGTGAACCGCCGCTGGGTGAGCAGCCGGACCCTCGCCTACGCCGTGGAGGAAGCCTACAGCGGACTCCTAATGACCGGACGGCACCCGATGGCAGTGCTGGATATCACCATCCCCCCGGAGGAGGTCGACGTCAACATCCACCCTGCCAAAAGCGAGGTCAAGTTCCGCAACGACTCCGCGGTCTTCAGGTCGGTCCAGAAAGCGGTACGCCAGACCCTGACGGCACAACTGCCGGTACCGAAAATCGAAGAGGTAGCCACCTCTTACAAAGCGTATCAATCTACCGCCATGCCGCCCGGGTCGATGACCGAACAGCTACAGCGGCTCCGCGGGGTAACGGACCATGCAGGCCGGGCAGGGACGACCGTCCCCGAGGAGACAGCGCCGAGATTGACCGACTCCCTGCCGGTGCTGCGGGTGGCGGGGCAGGTATTCAACGGCTACATCGTCGCCGAGGGGCCGGACGGCATGTATATCATCGACCAGCATGCCGCGCACGAGCGGATACGCTACAACGCGGTGCTCAAACAACGAGAACAGCGCAAGCCGGAAGTACAAGGATTGCTGGAGCCGGTCACATTCGAGGTGACGCCGCGACAGGACGCCATCATAAGGTCGAGCCTGGAGCAATTGGCCGACTTCGGTTTTACCATAGAGTCGTTCGGCGACCGTACTTATTTAGCCCGGGCCGTGCCGGCGATGGTGGCGGGGGACGACTGGACAAAGCTACTCAAGGAACTGCTGGACGCGCTGGCGGGTGAGGAACGGAGCCAGTGGGAGGACAAAATAGCGGCATCGATTGCCTGCCACGGGGCGGTGAAGCGGGGGCAAGCTTTAAGCGACGAGGAAATGAGGTCGTTAGTGCGGCAACTGGAGCAAACGGCTAATCCGCACACCTGCCCGCACGGCCGACCCACCGTGATACGCTTAAGCGCCGCGCAACTCGAGCGAGAATTCGGGCGGAGTTGAAACGACAAATTTAGATGGTAGAAAAGAGCAATCGTATAAGTTACGCTGAAGGCACTCCCAGAGAGATAGGGCTGTCCGCCGGGCGCCGCCTGGGTAAAAAACTGGCGAGAAACATCGCCTATTATATACGCAATCGGCCGCTCCGGCTCGACGCGCTGGACCGGACAAAAACGCAGGCGGCAGGGATGTCGTTTTTCCGCTCTTTACCGGCACGTTTCCAGGAAGAGATCGAAGGCCTGGCCGAAGGGGCCGAGCTGCCGCTGCAGCAGGTGACCGAATGGTTTACCGTCGACCCCTCCGTACAAGACTGGTGCAGCGGCTTCGCCAGCAGCATCGACGGACATTTCTGGGTGGGGAGGAATAACGATTTCCGGGCGCCGGCGGTGTGGGGCTATGTCTCCGTGAAAAATATCCAGGGACGGATTCCCACGATGAACTTCGGCATGGAGGCGAGCGCCTTTACCTCTAACGGCATCAACAAGGAACAGCTATGGCTGCACAGCCAGTATTTACCGGTAACCGATAAGCCACGGAAGAACCGGGCACACTTTCCCGGCTATGTTGTGATAACGGAGGCACTGGAAACCTGCTCCAATATCCAGGAAGTAGAAAAACTGCTGGCAACCATCGACCGCGACGACGGCATGATATTATTCGCCATCGACGGCAAGACCGAGGAGACCGCGATATACGAATGCTCCTGCCGTAAACACTACCGGAAGAATCCGGTCGAAGGCCGGCTGGTGGCCACGAATCACGTCCGCAGCACCAAGTCGTCAAGAATCGTCGGCAGCTCGGCGAGTCGACTCACCCGGCTGATGGAACTGGTCGGCAGGAACGGCTGGCCGGGCGTCAATGCGCCCGACGACCTGATAGCCGTACTGGCGGACCGGGGCGTGGAGATGCGGAGCATCCAGTTCATTACCGTGGAGTCCGTGGTGGCCTGCCCGGGACAGAAAAAACAGTGGTATACCCTCGGCGGGTATCCGGCAGCCAATTACGGCAACTGGCAGGAAATCGCCTGGCCGTGGTAGGGGACAGGCGGAACAGACGATTTTTTAAGCCTTTGCCATTTACTTCCCGATTTGCTAAACCTATTCCACTCCGTACTGTTCACGCATTAGTTTACGGGACTCTTCACGCTTGGCCAGCGTAACGCTCAATACCTCATCAAAGACACCCGGCATGGCTTTGGCCTCCGCCAGCGCCTTGACCATGATGCCGCCCATCGCGCCAAAACCGATAAAACCGATTTTACCCATTACTCATCCTCCCCGCTCACCCGGTATATCTCGTCCCAGCGCCCCATGCCGTCCTCGATGAGCCGGCGAATCTTTTTCTGCGCCGGGGTAAGCTGGGCGTTTCTACCCGTCTTGATTTCCAGAATCACCACTTCCTCGGGGTCGCCTTTGGCCAGGCCCGGAAACACCACCATATCGATAGGACTCCCGATAAAGCGCACCTCCGTGGGGTCGTATTTGAAATCAGGGAAATAGGGCACCATCTGTTCGGTGAACTTGCCGCCGAGGACGGCCCGGCTCTGTGAAATAGCCGCTTTACGTTCCTGGTCGATAGCCCCCTGCCACTTTAAGGTCTCCTCCTCCTGCCAGGCGCGGAAACGTTTATTATAGGCAGAACGGATGATATAGTGGCTGACGATAACGGCCAGGACGAGGACAACCACACTAACGGCGATGACAGCGGCGGTTTCCATAAGCTCCTCCCTCAAAGGCTTTGCTTAAGGGTAACGCAACAAGAAGTCAAAAATCAAATCTCAAAAGTCAAAATCGGCCTCTGCTTATTCCCCTCTCCTCGGACATGGGTGTTGTATCAAAAGTGTCCATACTATTGTCATTCTTCCCCCGATTTGTATCGGGGGAAGAATCCGTAGCTACTTTGCCAGGCGCGGATTCTTCGTCGTTTCACTCCTCAGAATGACTTTTGATACAAAGCCGCGGGCATGACAAAAGGAAAAGGCATTATATAATGCAAAGTAAAGAGCAGGGAGCAAAAACTCCCTCTTATCCCCCTTTAGGAAAGGGGGAAGCAGCTATCAGGCTTTGGGTTTGCTGCTGCCGCGCTTGACCAGCGGGATACCCTGGGCGCAGAGCGGGCACTCTTCCGGACGGTAGGTGACGACATCCGTGCGGAGACAGGCGTAGAACGGCACTCCGAAATCTGGTTCATGGCTCGACCTTAAGACCAGCACGCCCACCCCCACCACCTCTCCCTGGAGCTTTTTAACGGCGGCAATGACCTCGCTGACGGAGCCGCCGGTGGTCATGACATCGTCCACCACCAGCACCTTTTCACCGGATTTGATGCTAAAGCCGCGCCGGAACTCCCGGCCTCCCCCCACCTCATCCTTCTCCGCGAAAATGCCGCGGACGCCCAATTGGCGGGCGGTCTCGTAAGCCAGAATGACACCGGGGGTGGTGGGGCCGGCAACGACAGCCGCCCCTGATTTGCGGTAATGCTCCGCAATCATTTTACAGAGTTTTTCCGTGTATGCCGGGTACTGGATAACCAGTGCTTTCTCCCAGTATACCGGCGAGTGAAGGCCGGAGGTAAGCAGGAAATGACCGTTAAGCAGAGCGCCAGATTTTTCAAACATAGCTTTGACATTATCAGACATATCTCTCTCCTCTACGGCATTATTCCGGCATATTGATTAAGGAGTCTGGCTTGAAATGGCCGTCAACTGCGTAGCGAGGTCGTATTTAGGCACGACACTCCAATCCGAGGGCGGCCAGGATATCAGCCAGGCTTTGCCGATAACGTCTTCCCTCGCCAGGAGCCAGCCCTTGCTGGAATCATTGCTCACGTTGCGGTTATCCCCGAGGAAAAAGTAGTGCTGCGGCGGCACCGTTTCTTCAGACATGGAATAGGTAAAGCTATTCTTGACATAGGGCTCATCTATCTGCACGCCATTAACATAGGTGACACCTTTAACAATTTCCACGGTATCGCCGGGCAGACCGATGACCCTTTTAATCCAGTTTTCATCGGCGCCGTTAGGAGCTTGAATTATCACAACATCACCGCGCTGCGGCTCACCGAACCAGTAGACCGCCTTGTTAACGACAACCCGCTGACCGGGCTGGAAATTGGGCAGCATGCTGGTCTGAAAAACCTCATAGGTCTGCACCGTCGCCCTCGCCCCGAGGAAAATGGCGGCGGCCAGCACCAGTGTTATAATCGCTTCTCTTAAGAAGCTTCTCATGTTTTCTTTTTCCGGCATCAGCTCAATTATACCGCATTTTTACCAAGCTAACCAATGAACCGGATTATATCTTTCAGACGATGGACTTACTATCAGGCTATGTTATGATTGTTAAATAATCATTAATTTACATCCGGTGCAAATGCAGTGAACGTATAAAAGGAAATAATTGTGATAAAAAGCCCTTGACTATGCGGGCTTTTTGGATTATTGTATACCAAGACACCCTATGTACAGTTTCCGGTTGAAGATTTAATATGGATATATTATTGACCGCTTTACTGGGGGTAGCCGCTTTCCTTCTGGGCGCCATTCCTTTTTCCGTGATAATAGGGCGCTTGACCCTGCATAGAGATATCACCCATTACGGCGACGGCAATCCCGGGGCGGTTAACGTTTTCCGGGCCGGCGGGAAAAAAGCCGGTTTCCTGGCCGTGCTGCTGGATATAGCCAAGGGCGTACCCATCGTCCTCATTTCACATGCCGTGTTTCATCTTCCGGAGGTTGCCGTCATCATCGTCGCGCTGTGCGCCGTACTCGGGCATGCGTTCTCGCCGTTCCTGCACTGGCGCGGCGGCAAAGCCATCGCGGTGACTTTCGGGGTGACGCTGGGATTGCCCAACTATGAGGTACTGCTGGCATTCATCGTGTTTACCATCATCGGCTTTTTACTGATAGAAGTGGATGCCTGGAAGATTATCTTCGGCGCTACCGGAACGCTGGTCTACCTGGTCATCAGCAAAGGCAATTCCTGGGAACCTTTATTAATGCTTTTATTGCTCCTCGTCCTGGTTATCAAGCACTTTGAGGCACTACATACTTTCCCGCATTTCCGCGGCCCGTTTTTCCGCTGGCTGCAGGCGATTATCCGCAGCGCCATGTTTACGCTATAGAAAAATATTATGTTATATCAATTTATTATAACGCTCGGCCTAGCAGCTTTCCTGCTAAACCTTATACTCAATTTAAGGCATCTCCGGACGCCGTCTCCGGACAGCAAAGTACCTTTGCCGGCACCACTGATTTCCGTGATGATTCCGGCGAGGAACGAAGAGGCCAATATCCGCACCTGTCTGGAATCCCTGCAAAAACAGGACTACCCCAACTACGAGATACTGGTGATGGATGATAATTCCGAAGACGGCACTTACGCCATCGTCAGCGAGATGGCCGCCGCGGACAGACGTATCAAGCTTTTCCGCGGGCAGCCCCTGCCCGGAGGCTGGACCGGGAAGTCTTTTGCCTGTCATCAGCTTGCCCAGAGGGCCAAAGGCACCTGGCTGCTCTTTGTGGATGCGGATACAATACATGCCCCGCATATGCTGCGCAGTGTGCTGGCGCTGGCGCTGGAGCTAAAAACCTCGCTGCTTTCCGGGTTCGACCGCCAGGTAACGGACTCTTTCCCGATGAAAATAATCATGCCGGTGATGTATTTCATCATACTGGGCTGGGCACCGCTCTGGTGGCTGCACCGCTCCCGCACGCCCAAGCCTTCGGTAGCGATAGGCCAGTTCCTCCTCTTTCCCAGGGACGAATACTGGCGCATCGGCGGGCACCAGGCGGTGAAAAACCATGTCGTAGAAGACATCCAGATGGGCATAGAGGTTGCCAAGCGGGGGGGACGCCATATCGCGGTAGACCTTTCGCCGGTGGTCTCCTGCCGCATGTACCGCACCGTAGCATCGGCATGGCACGGATTGAGCAAATCTATTTACGCGGTGGTGTCCATGGTGCCGCTGGCGCTGGTGGCGCTGGTAGTGATTGCTTCCATGTTTTATATCGCGCCCTTCTTCTGTCTGTGGAGCGGATTTACCGGCTCCGAACCCCTGGGGTGGCGCTTATTGGTGGTGCTGCAAATAGTAATCACGTTATTTATGAGATGGCTGGTGGATAGCCGTTTCCGCGAATCGGCACTTTCCATGTGGTTCCATCCCATCGGGCTGTGGTTCTACTTACTGAACGTTATTTATTCCGGCGTACGCTGGCTTACCGGCGCGCCAGTGACCTGGAAAGAGCGCTCCTACGGCAAACAATCCGCCATAGAAGAATATCCGCACCACAATTAAGCTACGGTTTTCTGCAAAGCTACTTTAATTTACCCGCTGCCTTGAGCAAGCCCGCTATCAGCTTCTTTTTCATGCAGGTCATCGCCTCCATGAAATATTACGCTTTACCGGTCTTTGGGATATGCCGTTTTTACGCTTTCAAATCGATTGTATGTTTCCTGACTTCCGCCATGATTTTTTCCGCTTCCTTTTCCGTGGGCGGAACCAGCGGCAGGCGGGGATTACCGACCTTAAAGCCAAGCTGGTTAAGCGCGTACTTGACGGGAGCGGGGTTGGGGGCGGCAAACATGGCGTTGACCAGCGGCACCAGTTTGCGGTGGATTGCCGCGGCCTCTTTAATTTTATCGGCAAGAATCAGGTCGAGCATCTTTTTGTACTGCAGACCCGTCAGGTGCGTGGTCACGCCGATAACCCCGTAGCCGCCCAGCGCCATGATGGGGAAAGTATCATTATCATTGCCGCTCCAGACCATAAAGCCTTCCCGGGCATTGCTGATGGTCTGGGCCACATGCGCCATATCTCCGTTGGCTTCTTTAACGCCGACGATGTTTTTCAACTGGCTCAACCGGACGATGGTCTCCCAGGTCATATTGACCACCACGCGGCCGGGAATGTTGTACATGATAATCGGAAGGCTGGTGCACTCCGATACAGCCTTGAAGTGCTGGTAAATACCCTCCTGGCTGGGCTTGTTGTAATAAGGCACGACCGAGAGGCAGGCATCCACGCCGATTTTTTCGGCTTTTTCCGTGTTTTCCACCGCTTCCTTGGTGCTGTTGCTGCCGGTATAAGCCACCAGCGTCGGCTTATCGCCTACCGCATTTTTAACCTCGGAAAAGATATGCATTTCTTCATCCCAGGAAAGGGTGGGCGCTTCGCCGGTGGTGGCCGCCAGCACCAGGCCTTCATTCCCGGAATTCAGCAAAGCTTTGGCGAGCTTTTTGGTCGCCTCGTAATCAACATCGCCATTTTCCTTAAACGGAGTAACCATTGCGGTTAAACATCGCCCCAGCTTTTTCATCGTCATTTGCCTCCTTCAGACAATACGCGATATTTTTAAAGGCCCAGCAATTTATCCAGGCCGTAAGTAAATCCCTTTTGCTTGACCACCGCTTTGACCGCCAGCATCACGCCGGGCATGTAGCACTCTCTATTGATGGTATCATGCCGGATGCTTAACGTTTGCCCCGTCGCCCCGAAGATTACTTCCTGGTGCGCCATGAGACCGGGCATACGGACGCTGTGAAGGCTGATACCGGATACATCCTGTCCCCGGCTGGCGGTATGTTCCCCAGCGGAGGGCGGCAGGAAAGGTTTGCCGCGGGCTTCCGCCATGGCTTTGGCCGTTAATAAAGACGTGCCGGAAGGCGCGTCCAGTTTCTTATCATGATGAAGCTCAATGATTTCCGCATGGTCCATGAACTTGCCGGCAATTTTAGCCAGATGCATCATTAAAACCGCGCCGAGCGCGAAGTTGGGCGCGGCCACGATGCCCACCTCGTTGGCCTCCGCGAGCTTTTGCATTTCCTCCAGTTCCGCCGCGGAAAAACCGGTGGTGCCGATGACCATGTTCACGCCGTTTTTAGCGGCGGTTCTCACCGCGGGCATGGAGGCTTTAGCGATGGTAAAATCCACCACCACATCCGGCTCGCAGGATTTGATGGCGGACGAAAAATCAGTTACAAAAGGCACCGTGCCTTTTCCTTCCGGTAAAGCGAGGGAATCTCCGGCGACTTTCACATCCACCGCCCCGACCAATACCATTTCCGGTTCCTGGCAAACGGCTTTGACAACTTCCTGGCCCACCCTCCCCGATGCTCCGTGGACTAATACCCTAATCTGCGCCATAGCGGTACTCCTCGTAAAAATTTTACAGGGGAAGATTAGTCGCGTTTATATGGAGGTCTCGGGCCGCGGTTGGGCCTAGACTGGCGGTCGCCGTAACGGGGCTTGCCCCGGTCCCGGTAGCCTGAAGAACCGCCGGAGCCGCCGCTGCGGAACGGGTAGTCCGCCGCAGGCGCGCCGTCCCCGCCGGCTTCAGAGCCTTCTTTTTCAAAGAGAGCGCGCCGTGAAAGATTGACACGGCCCATGTCATCGATACTGATTACCTTGACGGTAACCTCGTCACCGATTTTTACTTCGTCTTCAACCCGGTTGATACGGCGGTCAGCCAGCTCGCTGATATGCACCAGTCCCTCTTTGCCGGGGAGGATTTCCACCATGGCGCCGAAGTTCAGGATGCGGCTGACTTTGCCGGTATAAATATCGCCTATTTTCGCTTCACGCGTCAGGCCCTCGATAATACTGATGGCTTTCTGTGTGGCTTCCATGTCCGGCGAGCCAATGGTTATCGTGCCGTCATCCGCGACATCGATGGTCGTCTTGGTCGATTCGATAATCGACCTTATGGTCTTGCCGCCGGTGCCGATGACCGCCCCGATTTTACCCTGGTCAATCTTGATTTTGGTCATGCGGGGCGCGTACTTGCTGACATCAGGCCGGGGCGACGTGATGGCGGCAGCCATCTTATCCAGGATAAACATCCGGGCGTCCTTGCCCTGATTAAGCGTTTTTTCAACAATCTCCAGAGTGATGCCCTTGAGCTTGGTATCCATCTGAATCGCCGTGATGCCGTCACGGGTGCCGGCGATTTTAAAATCCATGTCTCCGTTAAAGTCCTCGATGCCCTCGATGTCCGTCAGGACGGCAAAGCGCCCGGCGTCATCGGTGACCAGCCCCATGGCAACGCCCGCCACGGGTTTCTTGACTGGCACGCCCGCATCCATCAGTGACATACTGCCCGCGCAGGTGCTGGCCATGGATGTGCTGCCGCTGGAACTTAAAACCTCGGAAACGAGGCGTATAGTATACGGGAATTCCTCAACAGACGGTAAAGACGGTATCAAAGCGCGTTCCGCCAGAGCGCCATGCCCGATTTCCCGCCGCCCCGGCGAGCCGACCCGCCGGACTTCACCGGTAGAGTAACCGGGGAAATTGTAGTGGTGGATAAAACGCTTGCTTTCTTCTATCCCCAGCCCATCGAGCATCTGTTCCTGCCGGGATGAGCCCAGCGTGGTAATGGACATGACCTGGGTCTGGCCGCGCGTAAACATGGCAGAACCGTGGGTACGCGGTAAAAGGCCTACTTCACAGCTGATGGGGCGTATTTCCGTCAGCGCGCGCCCGCTGATGCGCCGGCCTTTGTCCAGGACATCCATCCGCACGCCCTTTTTAACCTTGGTATCGATGGCGGCGGAAATCTCTTTTTCTTCGATTTCCTCACCGGCTTCTTCCGTCAGGTCAGCAGTGAGTTTGGCCAGCATTTGCTCGCGTTTGGCTTTATCCGTCTCGGCGAGGATGCCGTCCATCTCTTTATCAATAAGGTCGGATAGCTTGGCCTGGGCCGCTTCATTGACCTTGGCCTCCGGCACCGGCAGCTTGGGCTTGCCGGCTATCTGCACAAGTTCATTCTGTATCTGGATAATTTGCTGGTTGGCCTCGTGGGCGAACTTGGTGGCCTGGAGGACGATGTCCTCGGAGATTTCTTTCGCCCCAGCCTCTACCATGATGATTTTATCTTTGGTGCTGACCACAATAAGGTCAAGTTCGCTTTCATCATACTGGGCCATCTTGGGATTGAGCACCATCTCGCCGTTGATATAGCCGACGTTGACCGCGCCGACGGGGCCATCGAAGGGAATCTCCGATAGCGCCAACACCGCCGAGGAGCCGATGACCGAAAGCATATCGGGGTCATTCTCATGGTCGGCGGAAAGCACGGTGGTGACAATCTGGATTTCGCTGTGCCAGTTTTTGGGCAGCAGCGGCCGGATGGGCCTATCCGTCATGCGGCAGGCCAAAATCGCCGCCTCACTGGGGCGCCCTTCCCGGCGGATAAAGCCGCCCGGAATTTTACCGGCGGCGTAGAGCCGCTCTTCGTAATCTATGGTGAGGGGCAGAAAGTCCACCCCTTCTCTGGCTTCTTTGTTGAAACAAACGGTGACGAGGACAACGGTATCGCCGTAGCGTACGGTTACGGAGGCGTTAGCCTGCTGGGCGAATTTGCCCGTTTCGATAGTTAATTCCCGGCCACCAATGGTGCAATTAACTGACTTTGATTCCATTGGGATACTCCTTCTCCAACCAACAGGCTTTTATTTGCGCAGTCCGAGCTTTTTAATCAAGGTGTTGTACCGCCCCACATCCTCCCGGCTCAGATACGCTAAAAGCCTCCGCCGCTGCCCGACCAGTTTAAGGAGTCCCCGCTGGGTGTGGTAATCTTTGCGGTTGGCCGCCATGTGCGTGGTTAACTGGGTGATTCTTTCTGTGAGCAGTGCTACCTGCACTTCCGTGGAACCGGTATCGCCTTCCTTGGCCTGATAGGCTGTGATTGTTTCTGTTTTCTTAACTTTGTCCACTTCTTTTTTTCTTCCCTTAAATTAATTATTTTTATACGAGTAAATTATAACATAATGTGAGAGGCAAGTAAATTGAAGTCGTGCACAAGTGGTATAATACAAAAATTGCATATTATGAAGGCTGGGAATTTATATGGATACAAATCCAGACATCCGTAAAGTTTTAGGCTTCCTTACTGATGAAGAGCGTTTCCGCGTGGCGGCGGCGGTATCTCTGGGTGCGGCGGATATAGCCACGGTTTCCGCCCTGACCGGCTATGCTAACCCCGTCATCCTGAAAGCGCTCGTCAAGCTGGAGGCCGCCGGGCTGGTGGTAAAAAAGGCGGGGAAATATTACTTTGAGATGGATAAGCTCAAGGCCCTGCCCGAAGCCCTGGGAGACAGTATTCCTAAAAAAGCCCGGGCCGCCGGGCTTGACAGGTTTATCCGTGATGGCCGGCTCATCACCTACCCTAAAGACCGCGAAGACAGGATATTGGTGTTGGACTATCTCGCCGGGCTGTTCGAGCACGGGCAGGACTATACGGAACAAGCCGTCAACGATAAGCTGAAAACGGTGCATGAGGACTTCGCCTCCCTGCGCCGCTACCTCATCGACCACGGTTACCTGGAGCGGGAACATACCGTCGTCGAGGGCGGACGCACCGTAACCGTTTACCGGCGGGTGGAACAGAAACCAGGGAACAGCAGTTAGGACGAAGGAAACAGGGAACCGACCCTTCTTCCTCCTGTCCCTCTCCCCGCTCGATGATCAGAAAAACAGCATTAGTCTCTCTTTACAAAAGCGAGATATTAACAAAAGGCCAGGCTGGATTCCCATTTACATGGGAATGACGTAAGAACATCCCCCCATTTGCCCCACTCCCCATACTCCTTTATAATTAGATTATGCATGAGGCCAGTATCACAGAAAGTCTGCTTTCCCTTGCCCTGGAAAAAGCTAAAGAAGCCAAAGCCAAAAAGATAACCCGCATTAATGTGGTCTTCGGGGAGCTTTCCGGGGTGGTGGGCGAATGCGTCCAGTTCTACTTTGACGTTATCAGCAAGGACACGCTGGCGGGCGGGGCGGTGCTTAACTTTGAGACCAGGCCGGCCGTTGTCCGCTGCAACAAGTGCAATAAAGAATTCAAGCCGGAAAACCGCGACTGGACCTGCCCGGACTGCCATGAGCCGGGCATCGAGATAGTGTCCGGACGCGAATGCTATATGGAAAGTATCGAGGTGGAGTAAATGTCCGTAAAAGTTATCACTGTCGGCGAAAAAATCCTGGGCAAGAACGAGGACAAGGCCAAAGAGAACAAAAAGCTGCTGGATAAGCGCGGCATCCTGACCATCAATATCATGTCGTCGCCGGGGGCAGGCAAGACCAGCCTGATACTAAACACCATCAAAAACCTCGGTAAAAAAGTGCGCATCGGCGTTATCGAAGGCGACGTGGCTTCCAGCGTGGACGCCGATAAGGTTGCCGCGGTGGGGATACCGGTGGTGCAGATAAATACAGCGGGCGGCTGCCACCTGGACGCTTTCATGGTAGCGGACGCGCTGGACAACCTGCCGCTGGAAAAAATCGACGTGCTGTTCATCGAGAACGTGGGCAACCTCATCTGCCCGAACAACTACCTGCTGGGCGAGGATGTAAGGCTGATGATCGCCAGCATGCCGGAAGGCGATGACAAGCCCTTTAAATACCCCGCCATGTTCGCCGACAGCGACGTGGTGATTTTAAATAAAGCCGACCTCCAGCCCTACCTGGATTTTAACGAAGCATCCTTCCGGAAAACGGTTACCGGGCTCAACACGGATGTTATTATTTTCCCCATTTCCTGCAAGACCGGCACGGGCCTGCCGGCGTGGCTCGAATGGCTGGAAGCCAGGGTCAAGAACAAGAAAAACAGGTAAGCAGAGGGGTAAAATCTCCCTTAGTGAAAGGGTGACGCCGCTACCCCTAAAAAGCAGCAAGGCACTAAATGGATTCCCGCTTTCGCGGGAATGACAATAGGGATAATCCTTCAACTCTTCCAAGCTAAAGCGCCAGAAGGGTAAGCAATCTCAAGATGAGCGGGAATTAAAAGATAGTAAAATTGTTATGGCAAAAGCAACCGGGATTTCCCTTGTCCGCGTCAGCGTCCGCGGGGTCGTGCAGGGGGTCGGCTTCCGTCCCTTCGTCTACCAGCTGGCGGTAAAACACAAACTGCGCGGCTGGGTCCGCAACACCTCCGAAGACGTCAAGATAGAGGCGGAGGGAGAAGATAAAGACATTGAGGTTTTTCTGAAAGCGCTGCGTAAAGAAGCGCCGCCGCTATCTCACATCGAGGAGATAACGGTCACGGCGGGAACCCCCGCCAACTATGAGCGCTTCGAGATACGCCCCAGCATCGCGCAGGCAAGTAAATACCAGCTCGTTTCCCCTGATATCGGCACCTGCAAGCAGTGCCTGCATGAAATCTTCGACCCCTTCGACCGGCGCTACCGCTACCCTTTTACCAACTGTACCAACTGCGGCCCGCGCTTTACGATTATCGAGGATATTCCCTACGACCGGCCTAAGACCACGATGCAGGGCTTTACGATGTGCCCGGACTGTAAAGAGGAATATGAAAATCCGGCCAACCGCCGCTTCCACGCCCAGCCCAACGCCTGCCCGGTCTGCGGCCCGCAACTGGAACTGACCGACGCTAAAGGCAAGCCGGTAGACGGCGATGATATTGATATTATCCGTATGACTGCCGAATTATTAAAAGACGGCAAAATCGTGGCGGTCAAGGGGCTGGGGGGCTTCCTCCTGGCCTGCGACGCCACCGATGAAACAGCGGTAAAGCGGCTCCGTGAACGCAAGCACCGTCCCGCCAAACCGTTAGCGGTAATGGCGGCTTCCCTGTCTGAAGCCCGCAAGCATTGTGAAATCAGCGAGGCGGAAGCCAAACTGCTGGCTTCTCCGGCCAGCCCGATTGTTTTAGTGAAATGGAAACCTGAATCCAACATTTCTAAAGCGGCGGCGCCCGGCTTAAAACACCTCGGGGTGATGCTGCCGTACACGCCCCTGCACCACCTCCTCATCCGCGATGCCGGACGGCCGCTGGTCATGACCTCCGGCAACATCAGCGAGGAACCAATCGCCAAAGACAACGACGAGGCTTTAAGGCGGCTCGGCAATATCGCCGACTATTTTCTGACGCACAACCGGGATATCTACGCCCGCTACGATGACAGCGTGGCGCTGGTGGAAGCGGAGGCACCCCGTTTAGCCCGCCGCGCCCGCGGCTACGCGCCCTATCCGGTCAAACTCCCTTACCAGAGCCGGCAGATACTGGGCTGCGGGGCGGAGGAAAAGAACACCATAACCCTGACGCGGGACAATTATGCCTTTGTCAGCCAGCACATCGGGGACATGGAAAATATGGAAACGCTGGAACATTATGTCAACACCATTGATTTATATGAAAAGCTATTCAAGATATCGCCGGAAATAATCGCCCACGATATGCACCCGGAATACCTCCCCACCAAATACGCCAAGGAGCTGGCGGCCAAAGAAAAGCTGAAACTCGTCCCCATCCAGCACCACCACGCGCATATCGCCGCGTGCATGGCGGACAACGGCATGACCGATAAAGTCATCGGGGTAGCGCTGGACGGCACCGGCTACGGTTTAGACGGTAAAATCTGGGGCGGCGAGTTCCTGGTCGCCGATTTTAAAGGCTTTACCCGCATGGCGCACCTGGAATATCTGCCCCTGCCCGGCGGCGCCCAGGCCATCAAAAAGCCCTACCGCACCGCCGCGGGCTACCTGACGGCGCTTGGGATTCCTCTAGATAAAGACCTGCCGCTGATGGAATATATCAGGGATGAAGAACTGGCAATCATCCATGACCAGGTAAAGCAAAACCTTAACGCGCCGCTAACCTCCAGCCTGGGCAGGCTCTTCGATGCGGCGGCGGCTTTAACCGGGGTACGGGGCACAATTGAATATGAAGCGCAGGCAGCCATAGACTTGGAATCCTGCGCCGCTGACGCGCCGGAGGCAACAAAAGATTATCCATTCTCCATCATCGAGCAGGACGGCACAAGCATTATAAAAATAGATGATTTACTTGCCGCCATCATTAAAGATATCCATGATAAAATCGAAACAGCGGTGATAGCCGCCCGGTTCCACAACACTATCGCCCGCCTTATTGCAGAGGTTTGCCGGGATATTTCCGCCAGGACCGGACTAAAGAAAGCCGTCTTGAGCGGCGGCGTCTTCCAGAACCGGCTGCTCTTGAGAAAATCCATCCCACGGCTTGAGTCCGCCGGCTTTGAGGTATATACTCACCATCAGGTGCCCTGTAACGACGGCGGCATCTCTTTAGGGCAGGCGGCAATTGCCGGTTTTACCGCCGGGAAAAACTAAAAGGAGACTACGTTGAAAAAGGGATTTCTCCTGATAACAGCCCTCATCCTGATAATCGGTATTACCGGCGGGTTTACAGGCTGCGGAGATAATCAGGAAGGCGCCTTACCGCAATTTTCCATCGGGGATAAATGGGTATCAAGATGGCACACCGGGGGAGAGGCATATACCGTCACAGCGGAGATAACGGGTGAGGAATTTTTCGCAGGGAAAGACTGTTATGTCATGGAGATGTCTTTCGACCCGCCTTTTGACGGCACACTGACCGGCGTTACCAACAAATACGAAAAAGCAACCCTGAATATCATCACCATGGATATGTGCTCCGCCATACCCGGCGAATTCACATCCATTACCTACGAGACAAGCGGCACTCCTTTTTACCCGCTTTCCGTAGGCAAAGAAATAGCAGAGGTTGAACTCCAGACGATAACTTCAGGCAATTCCGCAATCACACAAACGCAAAACGTTACCACCGCCACGACCACCGTGGTAGAGAAAATGGAAAAAATCACCGTGGAAGCCGGGACTTTTAAATGCTTTAAGCTGCTAAAGTATGACGAATACGGAAACCTGATACAAATCACATGGCGGTCCGATGAGACAAAATTATACCAGGTAAAGATGACCGACATGGCGGAGGAAGACGCGATATTCGAGCTTATTTCCTACTCCGTCAGTAAACAATAATAAAACGGGGAAATACCGGGACAGGAGAGGATAGCTGTCATGAGCAAGAAGAAGTTCGGCCCGCAGCCGATGCTATGGCCCCACCCCACGGTACTCGTGGGAGCGGTAACCGACGGCAAAGAGGACTTCGCCGCCGTGGCGTGGACGGGCGTGGCGGCGAGCAATCCCGCTTCCGTCACGATAGCTCTGCAGCCCCACCGCTGGAGTCTGAAGGGCATTTACCAAAACCGCGCTTTTTCCATTAACGTGCCATCACAAGAGCAGGTCAAAGAGGCAGATTACTGCGGTCTGGTATCCGGCAAAGACACGGACAAGGTCAGGGACTGCAAATTCAAGGTGTTTTACGGCAATATCAAGACCGCGCCGCTTATCGAGCAGTGCCCCATCAACCTGGAATGTGAGGTCTCCCACATCCTCAACCTGGGCAGCCACCACCTTGTGGTGGGCAAAATAACCGAAACCTATTTCTCCGAGGAATGTTTAACCGACGGCAAGCCGGACATGGCAAAGGTAAAGCCGTTCATCTTCGGGCCAGGGAAATATTATGAGGTCGGCAAGGGCTTTGCCGCTGCTTTCAAGGTCGGCTGGGAAATCAACCCTAAAATGAAAAAGGGGGAAAAATAACAAGCTACAAGAAACAATAACCAAACAAATTTCAAATCTTATTAAACAATATCCAAACGTTTGTTATTTGAGATATGGTTATTGGTAATTATTTGGTGCTTGTCTCTTGGTTATTGGTTATTACGCTTAAGGAGCGTTTTATGTGTTTAGCCATACCGGCAATGATTAAAGAGATAAACGGGACGCAGGCGGTAGCGGACATCGAAGGCGTGACGCGGGATATCAGCCTGGAGCTGACGCCCGAGGCCAAAGTGGGCGATTACGTCCTGCTGCACACCGGCTACGCCATCAGCATCATCGATGCGGCGGAAGCGGCGGAGACGCTAAAGCTTTTGCGGGAGATGAGCGAGGCGGGGTAGGTAAAATAACCTCTTAATCTCCCTTTAAAAAAGGGAGGGACGGGGATAGGAACGGAATAATATTTGAAATACGTTGAAGAATACCGCGACCCGGCACTGGGCAAAAAGCTTTTAGAGAGAATCCACCAGCGCTCCAGGAAACCGGCGCGGCTGATGGAGTTCTGCGGCGGGCATACCGTGGCCATCTTCAAGCACGGGCTGCGCCAGCTTTTACCCCACAATATTGAAATGCTCTCCGGCCCCGGCTGCCCCGTCTGCGTGACGGCCGCCGCCGACCTGGATAAAGCCATCGCCCTGGGGAAACTACCGGATGTGATAATCACGTCCTTCGGAGATATGGTGCGGGTCCCGGGGAGCCGTTCCAGTCTGCAAAAAGCCAAAGCGGAAGGCGCGGACGTGCGCATCGTATATTCCGCGCAGGACGCCCTCGCTATAGCCCGGGAGAACCCGCAGCAAAGGGTCGTTTTCATCGGCATCGGCTTCGAGACCACCGCGCCAACGATTGCGGCCTCGGTCTTACAGGCAGAGCGGGAAAATGTGAAGAACTATGCCGTTCTCTCCCTGCACAAAGTCACGCCGCCCGTCATGAAGGCCATTCTTCAGCTCGGCGAGGTAAAACTGAACGGCATCATCTGCCCCGGCCACGTCAGCGCGGTCATCGGCTCCCGCCCCTACGAGTTCCTCGCTAAAGATTACCGTATAGCCTGCGCCGTTGCCGGTTTTGAGCCGGTAGACATTCTGCTGGCAATCGACCAGCTTGTAGAGCAGATTGAGCGTGACAAACCCGGAGTGGAAATCGCCTACCGGCGGGGCGTCAAGCCGGAGGGCAACCCGGCGGCGCTAAAGCTGCTGGACACGGTGTTTGAAATCGGGGGGGCGGACTGGCGGGGCATCGGCGCCGTGCCAGACAGCGGACTGCTGTTCAAGGAAAAGTACGCGAGGTTCGACGCCGCCCGGCAATTCGATATTAAAATAAAACCCGCTAAAGAGCCCAACGGCTGCATCTGCGGGGCGGTGCTGCGGGGCGTCAGCACTCCCAACGACTGCCGGCTTTTCCGTGCCGCCTGCACGCCGGAACACCCGGTGGGCCCCTGTATGGTATCATCAGAAGGCAGTTGTGCCACGTACTTTCAGTACGGAGTAACAACTGACAAGCAGCAAGTAACAAGGCCATGAAGCCGTAAGGAAGAAACGCTCCTACGGGGTAAAAACTAAAAGACCGATTGAAAACCCTCTTAATCTCCCTTTGTCAAAGGGGGATACGTGAAAGGGGAATATTACATTATAATGGAAGATAAGATATTACTGGCCCACGGCAGCGGCGGCAAGCTCATGCATGACCTTATCCAGAGCTTTATGCCCCACCTCGCCAACCCCATACTGGAAAAAATGGACGATTCCGCCGTCTTTGAGGCCAGCGGGAAGATGGCTTTTACCACGGACAGCTACACGGTCAATCCCATCTTTTTCCCCGGCGGGGATATCGGGAAGCTGGCGGTCTGCGGCACGGTCAATGACCTGGCCATGAGCGGGGCCAAGCCGCTTTATTTAAGCCTGGCCCTCATTATCGAGGAAGGCTTACCGGTAGCCGATTTAAAGAAAATCGTGGCATCAATCGCCAAAACCGCCGCGGAAGCCGGGGTAAAAATCGTGACCGGAGATACGAAGGTTGTGGGCAAAGGCGGGGCGGATAAAATCTTTATCAATACGGCGGGGGTGGGTCAAGTTCCAGAGGGCGTGGATATCTCCGCCGCCAACGCCAAACCCGGCGATAAAATTATTTTGAGCGGCAATATCGGCGACCACGGCATCGCGGTGATGAGCCAGAGGGAAGGATTAAAATTTAATACGCCCATCCCTTCCGACTGCGCGCCGCTGAACGGGTTAGTAACCAATATGCTGGCGGTAACGAAAGATATCCGCTGCCTGCGCGACCCTACCCGCGGCGGGCTAGCGGTGACGCTGAACGACTTTGCGGAGAAGTCCGGCGCCGGCATTACGCTAGAGGAAAGCAAAATACCGGTAGCCAAAGCCGTGCTGGCCGCCTGCGAACTGCTGGGGCTTGACCCGCTGCACATCGCCAACGAGGGCAAGCTGGCAGCCATTGTCCCGGCGGGAAAGGCGGAGGCGGTACTTAATGCCATGAAACGCCACAAATACGGCAAAAACGCGGTTATCATCGGGGAGGTAACCGGGGAGCAC
Organism: Dehalococcoidales bacterium; assembly: GCA_034429595.1. Classification (GTDB taxonomy): domain Bacteria; phylum Chloroflexota; class Dehalococcoidia; order Dehalococcoidales; family RBG-16-60-22; genus RBG-13-51-18. The sequence continues at coordinate 18,456 of DAOUGB010000007.1, read as the reverse complement.
GCGGGGCGTGTCGTGATGAAGACGGCGCTGGGGGCTTCCAGAATCGTGGATATGCCGGTGGGCGAGCTTTTACCGAGGATTTGCTAGGTTTAGGGAAAAATCCCTCTGTCTCTCCCTTTACGAAAGGGAGACTTCCCCCACCGGGGAATAAGAAGAAAAGTGAAACAAATCCTTTATAACCATCAGGATAACAGTGATGAATGAAACAACGCCGCGTATCGTGGTGGTCGGGGTGGGCAACCTGCTGATGAAGGATGAAGGCATCGGCATCCACGCCATCGCATCGCTACAGGAAATCGAACTGCCCCCGGACGTAAAGCTCATCGACGGAGGGACATCGCCGGACCTGATAGCGTACACCCGCGCCGGGGACAAAATGATTATCATCGATGCGGCTAAAGCCGGCGGTGAACCCGGCGCGATATACCGCTTTAAACCGGAAGACCTGGCCGCGGAAAAAGGCGCGCTCGCCTCCGCGCACGAGATGGGAGTGGTGGAAAACCTGGCGCTGCTGGAATTTACCGGCAACAAACCTTCGGAGGTGGTCATCATCGGCATCGAGCCGGCGGAAATAGACATGGGGATGGAGCTTTCACCGCAACTCAAAGAAAGGCTCCCCGCACTCATCGATGTTGTTTTAAAAGAAATCAGCGCCGGCTGAATTTTAACCAAACTGTTCCTATAGCCAGAATAGACTTTACTAGTGTTCCCGTTTTCATTATAATTTGTACTAATACAATTAGCATGTCCGGGCAGCACAAGGAAGGAGCTATCATGGAATTTACCGGTAAGACAGCTGTTGTTACCGGCTCTTCCGGCGGTATCGGCAAGGCAGTGGCTATCGCTTTAGCGAAGGAAGGGACAGATATCGTCCTGGCATCACGGAACATGGCGAACATGCAAGCCGTTAAAAAAGAAATTGAAGCCCTCGGCCGGAGAGCAGTGGCCATTGAATGCGACGTTTCCAAAGACGAAAGCGTGGCCGCCATGAGGGACAAGGCGCTGGAGGCTTACGGCAATATTGATATCCTCATCAACAATGCGGCGGTGGGCGTGCGGGGTCTGCTGGAGGATATCGGCCTGGAAGACTGGAAATTCATCATCAACACCAACATTATGGGCTATGTCCGCAATGTGGAGGCTTTTCTGCCGCATTTCATGAAGCGCGGCAGCGGCTACATCGTCAATGTCTCTTCCATCCAGGCGCTGGGCTACACCCCGGAACCGCTGAACATCGCCTATATCACCACCAAGGGGGGAATCATCAGTCTTACAGAGGCGATTCACGGGTATCTAAGACCCAAGGGCATTAAAGTATCCTGCCTGATTCCCGGCGCGGTCGCTACGGAAATCAGCAACAACTCCCGCTTCGTCGGCCCGGAAGAGCGCGTAAAGAAGATGAAAGACGATGCCAGGGAATTCTGGAAACTGCCCATCTTCCTCACGCCGGAGCAGGAAGCAAATGGGCTGATAGAAGGGATGAAAAAAGAGGATTTCTTCATCCTCGTGCCGGCCAATATGCTACAGATGCTCAAGACGCAGGGAATAGACATCGCGGCGCTGAATGCCTACATCGCCAATCCGCCCCAGATGCCATCCCGTATGCCGCCCAAGCAATAGCAAAAACCAACCGGGGTGAAAGCTCCCGGGGGTAGTATTAATAAATTGCTACAATAAAAACGCGACGATAAGAAAGGAGTCCCATGGATTTTAAAGGCAAGACGGCGGTTGTCACCGGTTCATCCGGCGGTATCGGCAAGGCTATAGCGGTTTTACTGGCGAAGGAAGGCGCAAATGTTGTCCTGACAGCCCGTAATATGGCCAGAATGCAAGAAGTTAAAAAAGAAATTGAGGCGCTCGGCAGAAAAGCCGTAGCCATCGAGAGCGATATTTCCAGCGATGAAAGCGTCTACGCTATGAAGGACAAGGCGCTGGAGGCCTTCGGGAACATCGATATCCTCATCAATAACGCGGCGGTAGGTATGCGCGGCAAGCTGGAAAACGTCTCTTTAGACGACTGGAAATGGATTGTCAACACGAACATCATGGGCTATGTCCGCAACGTGCAGGCGTTCCTACCGCACTTCATGGCCCGCGGCAGCGGCTACATCGTTAATGTTTCCTCTATCCAGGCGCTGGCCTTTACGGGTGAAATCCTTAATGTGCCTTATATCACCACCAAGGCCGGCATCATCGGGTTTACGGAGTCAATTCAAGCGTATCTCCGCCCCAAGGGCATCAAGGTATCCTGTCTTATCCCGGGCGGGGTCTCTACGGAAATGGGCATTAACGCCCGTTTTGTCGGCCCAGAGCAGGAACAGAAAGAGATGAAGGATTTCGATGAGCAGTTCTTTAAATCGCCTTTTTTCCTGAAGCCGACACAGTGCGCCGAAGGGCTGCTGGAAGGGATGAAAAAAGAGGATTTCTTCATCGTCGTTCCGGCCAACATGCTCCAGATGCTCAAGGCACAGGGGAAAGACATTGCGGCGTTTAACGCTTACATTGCCAATCCGCCCAAGCCTCCCCAGGCTCCACCACCTAAAAAATAGCATTTCCTCTCCTCCCCTCCCCCTTTCCCAGCACAGAGAGGGGGAGGGGGCTTTTTTTATCGGCTCCACCTCTTAGATATTTTTCAACAGGTTCAGGAGAATAAGAACATCCGCTTCCTTGTCAGCGGCTAAACGGATAGATTATACTCGAAATACGGGAGCGGATAAGTCCCGGTGGGCTTCGCGGACTTCAAATCCGTTGGGGGGCAGTAGACCTGTCTTCGGTGGGTTCGACTCCCATGCGCTCCCGCCAGCTGCGGTGGCTATTTTCTTATTTTCCGGCTAATCAATCTGACGATAAGCCCTACTAGCCACATCACCAACCCCACCAGAAAAACCAGGACCCCGATGATGTCCGAATCGAAGTCAAACAGCCAGATGAGCAGCGGGGTAAGCAAAAAGAGCAGCGCGCCGATAATCATGATAAGAAAAACGGTGACGTTATAAGTACCGAATCTTTTTATCAGTCTGTTCATGGTTAAACTCCGCCAAAGCGATATCTCTACAGCCTGTCCTGGAGGTTTTTACGGTAGACCACACGCTTCCAGCTGCCGCCGCGCCGCCGCATTTCCATGATGCGCGGTATGTACTTGAGCAGCGGGATGATGACCAAGACCAGAGAATAGACCGCGAATTCCCAACTGTGATTGATGAACCAGCCGATAAACGGGAAGGAAAGAAAGGCGATACTGTAACTGACCGTGGGAGCGCGGGTAACCGCCAGTAACAATAAAAACACCCCTAAGTAGATAGGGACACCCCACGGCATGAAGAACATCAGGATGCCGATACAGGCCGCCCCGCCCTTGCCGCCGTGAAACTTGAGGAAAACGGGAAAGCCATGACCAACCACGACCATCACGCCCGCCAGCATTTGCACCCATAAAGCCGTGCCGAGCGCTTCCGCCAAAGCCACGCCGGCGGCGCCTTTGCCGATATCCGCCAGCAGTACCACCAGTCCCTCGGCGAAGCCTACCTTATAAAAAACATTCATCGCGCCGAGGTTGTGGCTGCCAACTTCACGGATATCCACACCCTTACGCAGGCGGGTAACCAGATACGCCGTAGGAAACGAGCCTATCAGATAGGCGGCCAGCAGCGCCATGATAATAATAACGGCATTCAAGATTCAGATCCTACTTTATCTTTTTCTATTCATCCCCCGGTTTATTGCCAAAGTAGATTTTTGCGTGGGGGAACGGTATTTCTATTCCCTCTTTATCAAATGCTTTCTTCAAGCGCAATCTTAATTCGCCCATGGCGTTCCACTGCTGCATCGGCTCGGTATCGCCGGTAATCTTGATATTGATGCCGGAATCACCAAGACTATCCACTCTTAAAACGGAGGGCATGCTTCTAAAGACCTTTTTCCACTGTTCTTCTTCCGCCATTTCCTTACAAACGCGGTTGATGACCTCGATAGCAAAATCGAGGTCGGTCTTATACGCGACAGAGATATTCAAATTGACCCGGGCAAAATGCCGCGAGTAGTTACTCGCCACGCGTATCTCGCCGTTAGGTACGTGGTGAACGATGCCATCCAAATCCCGCATAACCGTCTTTCTTAAATTGATTTCCTCCACCAGGCCGGAAACATCCGCCACTTTAACAACATCCCCGATGCGGTACTGGTTCTCCATCAGGATAAAAATCCCGGCTATCAGGTCTTTTATCAGGTATTGCGCCCCGAAGCCCACCGCAACGGCGACGACCCCCAAGCCAGTCAAAATAGGCCCGATCGGTATGTCCAATTCCGAGAGTATCATCAAGACGACCATCAGCACTATGACAACTCTGCCCAGCCCCATGAATACCCCGAGAAGCGTATTCGCCCTTTTCTTTCTCCCCTCCCGGCTTTCCCCCTGCACCGGCCGCGCCATGAAGCCGTTCACCAGCGGCGGCATAAATTTCTTGAGGGCTGCCCACAGCAAAAATCCTACCACCAGTAAAATCAGGATAGCCACGCCATGCTCCAGCAACCACGCTTTTATCTCCCCCGTGGTTACCAGCGGCGCATCACCGTCACGTGAAAGCGCCATCGCTACCAACGACACTATCATGATAACCGCCAGAATACCTTCTAAAACCCAGAAAATAATATTTACTTTCCCGCTGGCTTTCTCCCGCTTCTTTTCGGAAAACATGCCGACGATTGATTTACGAATTTTTCCGCCGAAAAACAGAATGACAAGCACCAGCAGTGCCAGGATAATGAGTATCCAGAGGCTATTATCAGTAAACCATCCCCACATAACAAATTCCCTCCTTGATCAGGATAAAACCATTATACAATATACGGAAACAATGGCAAAAACGGAAAATCTTGTTTTGCTTGACAATATCACCCCATAACGTAAAAATATTACTAGAGAACCGATGAGGAGAATAATCATGAGCAAGAACATACTTAAACTTTTCACGGCTGTATTCGTGATAGTAATATTGACTTTTACCGGCTGCCAGTCAGCCAACAATACAGCAACAACCGCTGCCGCAGTTACACCGGAAAAAACCCAGACAACCACCCCGACAACCGCCGCCGCCACAACTGCCACAACCAGCATTGCGCCTGCAACCGCAACAACCACCACTACCCCGCCGGAAAAGACCAGCGAGACGCCGGAACCTGCAACCGAGACGCCGGAAGAAATTCCGCCAACACCGACCGAATTTGCACCCTCTTTCACGATAACGCACATGGCCACGGACAAAGAGCGCAAATACATTACCTCCGGAGAGGCTGTCAGCTGCAATATCCTGGTAGACCTTGCTGCCACCGCAGCAAATGAACCGGGTTATTACACGATAGAACTGGTTTCAAGGTACACCGGTTTTGGAGCGCAAGAATTAAAATACTCCCGGGGCGATGTAATCAGCACTCTATCATGGAAAATCAGCGGGGGTGATACCTGGCTGGCGCTTGTAAAAGGAGAAAGTCTAGAAACCCTGTTTTCTTTCAATTTTACATATGCAGCTTTTTCACCAAAGTTCCCCGTTGTTGCCGGCGCACCGCCCAGCAATATTGAAAATGCAGTTTTTACAATAATAAATGATTATAGAGTAAGAGCCGGGGCCGGTTCATTAACGTGGAACCAAAGCATCCAGGATGATGCCAGAGCTAATGCGCTGAACATGCTGGTGGAAGGCAAGGCCGTCAACACCTCCCTGGAGAGCCCCTATATCGGCCAATTAATCTATACCGCCAAAACTTACTCTACAGAATCCCCGGAAGATATTGCCAGAAAAGCCTATAATTACTGGATGTCCACCAGCCCGACGAAGCAAATACTAATATCAGAAGAATTCACCACGATGGCCGCGGGATACGTCGTGGAAAGTAAAGAATCCGTTTATTATATCCAGCTATTGTTCTCGGCAGAATAAATGATTTGCTAATATAATACCCTATCGTCGCCGACGCGTTTGGTAATTTTCTCGCGGTCCAGGTATTCCAGCAAAGCCTGGACGTACTTGCGGCTGGTGCCGAACATATCCCGCACCTCACCGAGGGTAATCCTGCCTTTGGCTTTGATTTGCGCCGTGATTTTATCCAGCATTTCCTGATAAACTTCAGCGCTGAAAATGATAGTATCGCTGACCTTGACCACCTTGCCCTGCCCGATAAGGATATTGACCAGGTCAAACTCCGGAATAAGGTCGGCGGGCGGGGCATAAGGGTTACTTTCCAAAGACTTCAAAAAAGCATCCATTTTAGCCTGCTGGGCTGGCGTAATCTGTACTTGGTGCGCGGGCAGGCGGATATATCCCGCCTCCTCAACCAAAGCGCCCTGTTTTATCAGGTTTTCCAGTGCCAGTGCAATATAATTGCCCAGCTTCAGCCGGGTAGTGAGTTCCACCTTGGGCATACCGGGACGGGTGGGGAATTTTTTATGATAGTCCGTCAGCGCCGCCACGGCTTTGGTCGCTACCGCCTGCCAGCCGGGCGCCGTCAGGAACAAGCGATGTTCACCCTCGCCAAGGGCGATAACGCGCCCTTCCCCGATTAGCGATTCCAGCGCGGCAGCGGCATCGTCCGGCGCCAGATTACACTGGGCGGCAACCGCGGCGATTTCCAGCGGCTGCTTCGTCTCCAGGAGCGCCATGACCGCCTCTTCCGTGGTGCCGCCTTCCCGCGCCTTGAGGTTGGCAATTATTTCCGGTCGGAACCTTCTTAGCCTTTTAGCGCGGGCATCGACGATACCGCCACCCCCCAGCGTCTCCATCGGCGACCGGATGATATAGCGGTCGCCCTTGATGATCGCCAGCGGTTTTTCCAGGGTAAACTGCGCCCAGGTAGACTCGCCGGGTTTCAATTCTTCTTTTTCCAGCAGGCGCACCTTGGCCATCGTTTCCGCGGCCAGAGTATGAAAGCTGACCTCCGTGCCGTGCGTAAGGGGTCGGCGCAGATAATCGATAAGTTTAAGATTTACGGTCACCAGATATGTCGGCTTCAGCCAGCCGGGACGGGTAACGACATCGCCGCGGGAGAGCTCCGAGGTGTTGATGCCCACCAGGTTGGCCGCCACGCGGCTGCCCGGAACAGCGGTCTCCTCTTTGGTTTTATGCGTCTGCAGGCCGCGGATGCGTGATTTGAGGCCGGAGGGAACAATCTCCACTTCCTGCCCGACCGTTAACGAGCCGTCAATCAAGGTGCCGGTAACCACCGTACCCGCGCCGGCGATGGTAAAAATCCGGTCGATGGGGAGGCGGGGACGCCCGGTGTCTTTCCGGGGTTCGGTCTTATCAAGCTGTCTCTCGATGGCGGCCAGCAGTTCCGGGATACCTTCTCCGGTTACGGATGAAACCGGAATAACCGGCGCCCCGGCGATGGTGGTGGTATTGATTAGCTCCTCTACCTCCATCCGCACCAGCGTCAGCATTTCCTCGTCAACGAGGTCTTTTTTGGTAACGGCAACGACGCCCCGCTTGACGCCAATCAAGTCAAGGATGGCGAGATGCTCTTTGGTCTGGGGCATGACGCCCTCGTTAGCCGCCACGATAAGTAAAGCGAGGTCGATACCGCCGACCCCCGCCAGCATGTTCTTCACAAAACGCTCGTGGCCGGGCACGTCCACGATGCCCACTTCCCTGCCGCCGGGGAGCTTGAGCCAGGCAAAGCCCAGCTCGATGGTCATGCCGCGCTCTTTTTCTTCGCGCAGGCGGTCGGGGTCGATGCCGGTCATGGCCTGCACCAGCAGCGACTTACCGTGGTCGATATGGCCGGCGGTGCCGAGTACGAACAATGTTAAAAATCCCCTTAATCCCTCTTTTTCAAAGAGGGAAACTGGAAAAGGAATGCCCCGACTCTTTCCTCTCTTATCTCCCTCCTCGCTGGCAAGGAGGGAGACGAATTATTGGATTAATGATGGAACAATCTTATGCCGGAATAGGCCATGACCATGCCGTAATCATCGCAGGCTTTGATGGTATCATCGTCACGGATAGAGCCGCCGGGCTGGACGACGTAAGCCACGCCGCTTTCATAAGCGCGGTCGATGGTATCCCGGAAAGGTATCATGCCGTCCGAGGAAAGGGAAACGCCCTTGAGCTTCTTCAGCCACTCGCGCTTCTGCTCGTAAGTGAGCTGCGGCGGCACCGTGACCATGGCGGCTTTGAGGTTTTCCATCTCGAACTTGTTCAGGCGTTCCTGCAAATACAGGTCGATGGCGTTGTTCTTTTCCGCGCGGGCCACACCCTGCTTGAACTTTATGTCTAGTATCGTCGGGTGCTGCCGCAGGAACCAGCGGTCGGCTTTTTCCGCCGCCAGGCGCGTGCAGTGGATGCGGGACTGCTGCCCGGCGCCGATGCCGATGGCCTGCCCGTCCACGGCAAAGCCGATGGTGTTGGACTGCGTGTATTTGATAGCGGCGGTGCAGACCAGCAGGTCGCGCACGGCGTTGGCGGGAAACTCTTTCTTTTTGGTGACAACGTTCTTTAAAATATCCGCCGTGGCTACGGCGTTATTGCGTTTCTGCTCGAACTGGATGCCGAAGACCTCGCGCGTTTCCAGTTCCTCCGGCGCATAGTCCGTATCCATTTCAATCAGGAGGTATTTGCCGCCTTTTTTAGCCTTGAGGATATCCAGCGCGCCTTTTTCATAGCCGGGGGCAATCATGCCGTCGGAGACTTCCCGGTTAATCAGTTTAGCGGTAGCTACATCCACGATATCGCTGAACGCCGCGAAGTCGCCGTAAGAAGAAACCCTGTCCGCGCCGCGGGCGCGGGCGTAGGCATCCATCAGCGGCGATGATTCCATGTCATCGACAAAATAGGCCTTTTTCAGCGCGTCCGTAAGGGGCACGCTGACCGCCGCGCCGGCCGGGCTGACGTGCTTGAAAGAGGCGGCCGCGGCAAGTCCGGTGACCTGCTTCATTTCTTTGACCAATTGCCAGGAATTAAGGGCGTCCAGCATATTGATGTAACCGGGCGCGCCGTTGATAACGCGGAAAGGCAGCCTGCCTTTTTTGCTGTAAATCCGGGCGGGTTTCTGGTGCGGGTTGAAGCCGTAACGCAAGGTAATTTCGTTGTCACTCATGATGTTTACACTCCTGATATATATTTATTTATTAGTTAGAGTTAGCAGTTTACAGTTTTCACCATCACTCCGTGTCGTTGCACGGGGCAGGCCTTAACCTCTTACATCGAGGGGGAGGAAACCGAGCGGTTAAATCCCTCCTAACCCTTCCTTTTTCAAAGGGAGGGGATGATTAATTAAATTTCTTTTAACGCTTTAATTATAATATCGTCTTCTTCCGGCAATACCGTCCGCGGGTCCAGTAACAGCTCGTCCTTTTCGATGCGGGCGATGATAGGTATATCCCGCAGGCGCAGCTTTTTAGCTAAAGCCTGTACCGCTTTACTGCCGCCCCCCACCGATACCAAACGCGTCGGGAGGCTGCCGCCCGGCAGGCTGCCCCCGCCCACCATCGTTGCTCCGGCCACCACTTTAGCCCCGCCACCCAGTGCTTGGGACCAAAGGCCGGCACGGCGTTCTATTTCATCAACCGGAGTGCTAATCATGCGCCAGACCGGTATTTTAGTTAAAGCCTCCCCCTTAAGATAATGCAACAAAGTAGCGTTCAGCCCGGCCAGGCGCGTTTTATCCACGCGCACGGCGCGCGCCAGCGGGTGCTTTTTAAGCTTATCGATATACTGTTTTTCCCCAACGATAATGCCCGCCTGCGGCCCGCCCACCAGCTTATCGCCGGAGAAAAAGGTGAGCGCGCCGGCCTTAACGCTCTGCGGCACCATCGGCTCCGGCGCCAGCCCGTAGGCAGTAGTATCCAAAAAGCAGCCGCTGCCGAGGTCGTCCAATAATAGTACGTTATGCTCCTTAGCCACAGCGGCCAGTTCTTCCAGCGTAACCTCGTTAGTAAATCCCACAAGGCGGAAATTGCTGGAATGGATGCGCATGACCGCCGCCGTCTTTTCTGTAACGGCCTGCTCGTAGTCGCGGGCATAGGTGCAATTGGTCGTCCCCACTTCGATGAGCTTGGCCCCGCTCTGGCGCATCACGTCCGGGATGCGGAAGCCGCCGCCGATTTCCACCGCCTGCCCGCGGGAAACAATCACTTCTTTACGCCGGGTCAAGGCGGAAAGGCCCAGCAGTACCGCCGCGGCGTTATTGTTAACCACCATTCCCGCCTCCGCCCCGGCCAATCGACACAAAAGGCTTTCCACATGGACATGGCGCGAACCGCGATTGCCGCTGTCCAGTTCATATTCGAGGTTGGAATAGCCGCAGCTGACCTCGTCCATAGCGGCCAGGGCCTCCGCGCTGATGGGCGCGCGCCCGAGGTTGGTATGGAGAATGACGCCGGAAGCATTAATCAACCTTTTCAAGCTGGGGGTAAAGATAGCGTTCATCTGCCTGATTACGGCCTGCACGATACCCTCTAAAGAATTGCCCGGCTTGCCCGCCGTAATGGCCGCCCGCTCAATATCCAATTGCCGCCGGATGACACTGACCAATAGCTCGTGCGGATACTTTTCCGCGAGTTTTATAAAATGACTATCGGAAAGTATCTTGTCCACGCTCGGAAGGTCGCGCAATGATATCGCCATCGGATTTATTCTACCAGATAAATGCCATTGTTCAAAGTTGACATCAAACATCATGACTGATAAAATACGATTGTTTACTATTTCAGTCAACAATATCATCTTTACGATTGAAACACCCGCCGGCAGAAATAAGGTATAATTAACATAGCGCCAGTATTTACCTGCGGAGAACGGAAAAAGAGGAAACGATGTTCAGGTGCATCAGCGAAGACATTCAAGCAGTTTTCGATAAAGACCCGGCGGCCAGAAACGCCCTGGAAATTATCCTCTGCTACTCCGGCCTCCACGCCATATGGTCGCACCGCGTCAACCACTTCTTGTGGACCCACCACTGCCAGTTGCTGGCGCGTTTCCTTGCCAATGTCACCCGGTTTTTCACCGGCATTGAGATACACCCCGGCGCGAAAATCGGGCGGCGGTGTTTTATCGACCACGGCACGGGGGTGGTTATCGGGGAGACTTCAGAAATCGGCGATGACGTTCTGATTTACCAGGGCGTGGTGCTGGGCGGCACCACCTTGGAAAAAAAGAAACGCCACCCTACGCTCGGCAACGGGGTGGAAATGGGGAGCGGGGCCATCGCCCTGGGGGCGATAACCATCGGGGACGGAGCGAGAGTGGGAGCCGGTTCGGTGGTCATAAGGTCAGTCCCGCCGGGCGTAACGGTGGTGGGTATCCCCGGCAAAGCGGTCAGCAAGCCGGAAAAACCGGCGATGGATCTGGAGCACGGCAAGCTGCCCGACCCGCTGGCGGAGGCTATCCGGCTGGTACTGCAGGACCAGCATAACGTGGAAGAGCGCCTGAAAAAGCTGGAGGAGACCTGCGGCCTGCTGACTCAACCGGATGCGCTGGAAGCCCGCCGGGAAGAAATCGAGAAAGAGCTGGCCGATGGCGAAGGAATCTAATCAGCGGTTTTACTAAACCCGCTGATATTCAATAAAAGATTGAGGAGTTTAAGGACTAATGGTGAAATTCAGCCCCGTAGGAGAAACAGTTATCACTAGAGCTATCGTCAGCGAATTTGCGGAGGAGTTTAACGAATACGTAGCCAGCGATTGCATCATCGTCGGGGGCGGCCCCAGCGGGCTGATTGCCGGCCGCGATATCGCCCGCGCCGGCAAAAAAGTCGTCATCATCGAGCGTAACAACTACCTCGGCGGCGGTTTCTGGAGCGGCGGCTACCTGATGCCTAAAGTCACCGTCAGGCACCCCGCCGAGAGAATCCTCGATGAATTAAAAGTGCCCTACAAGACGGTCAGCCAGGGGTTGGCCGTCTGTAACGCGCCCCACGCCTGCGCCGCTTTAATCACAGCCGCCTGCGCCGCCGGGGTAAAGATAATGAATATGACCATGCTGGAAGACCTCGTGCTGAAAGACGGCAAGGTGTCCGGCGCCGTCATTAACTGGTCGCCGATTGCTTCCCTGCCGAGGCAGGTAGCGGCGCTCGACCCAGTGGCCATCGAGGCGCCGTTCGTTATCGACGCCACCGGCCATGATGCCACCGTAGTGAAAAAGCTGGAACAGCGCGGACTGATAAAAACCAAGGGCGAAGGCTGCATGTGGATTGAGAAATCAGAAGACATTATCGTGGAACAGACAAGCGAGTGCTTCCCCGGCCTGATTGTTACCGGCATGGCGGTGGGCACCGTTTACGGACTGCCGCGGATGGGCCCCACCTTCGGGTCGATGTTCCTATCAGGGGAGGCCGCGGCTAAATTAGTCCTGGAGAAATTGCGTTGAAGGTATTGGTGGCTATGAGCGGCGGCGTGGATTCTTCCGTGGCTGCCGCCCTGCTTAAAGAAAAAGGGCACGAGGTAACCGGGGCAACAATGCTGCTCCGGCCGGTTGCCGGTGCTGAAAAGGCAGTCGAAGACGCCCGCCAAGCGGCGGAAAAATTGGGGATACCCCACCATATTTTTGATTTCAGTGATACTTTTTCCCATACAGTCATTGACTATTTCTGCCAGGAGTACCGGCTCGGGCACACGCCCAACCCCTGCGTATTTTGTAACCGCCAGATAAAATTCGGGGCGCTGTGGGAAAAGGCGCGGGAGATGGGGGCGGACCATATCGCCACCGGGCATTACGCAGCCATCCGGCAAGTCAATAACCGGTTCCTGCTGAAAAAAGGCGCCGACCCAAATAAAGACCAGTCATATTTCCTGTATCGGCTGACGCAGGAGCAGTTGAGCCATGCCATTTTCCCCCTCGCCAGCCTGACCAAGGAAAAAGTAAAGCAAATGGCGCAAGAGATGGGGCTGCCAACGGCCACCCGCCCTGAAAGCCAGGAAATATGCTTTATACCGGATAATGATTACACCGGGTTCTTAAAGGAGCACGCTATAACCTCCCCGCCGGGACCGATAGTAGACAGCAACGGCAAGGAACTGGGGCAGCACCAGGGAATCATTCATTATACTATCGGTCAGCGCAAAAAGCTCGGCGTCACCTCGGCCGAATCTTTATACGTTACCGGCATCAATGCCGCCACCAATACCGTAACCGTCGGCACGAAAGAGCAGACATACAACAACAGACTGGTGGCCGCCGACCTTAACTGGATATCGATTCCGGCTCTCCGACGCCCCTTTAGCGTTAAAGCCAGGGTGAGATACCGCCACCCGGAAGCGGAGGCAAGCGTTCACCCGATTGATGACAAAGAAGTGCTGGTAAAATTCGCCGAGCCGCAGATGGCCATCACCCCGGGGCAGTCGGTCGTTTTTTACGAGGAGGATGTCGTCATCGGCGGCGGGATTATTATCAAACAAGGCAGGTAATTATGGCATCCGTATTAGCTGTTTGTACGAGTGAGCAAAAGGGTACCAGAAAAATCTCCGTTCCGGAAATAAACGTCAAGGCCCATTACGGCGTGGCGGGGGATGCGCACGCGGATAGCGCGTGGCACCGCCAGGTAAGCCTGCTGGCGGTAGAAAGCATCGATAAGATGCGGGACAAGGGCATGGAGCTGAACTACGGCGATTTTGCGGAAAACATTACCACCCAAGGCATCGAGCTGGCAACCCTGCCCATCGGCACCCGGTTCAACATCGGCAAAGAGGTTATCCTGGAGTTGACCCAGATCGGCAAGGAATGTCACGCCGCCTGTGAAATCCGCACGCTGGTGGGCGATTGCATTATGCCGCGGGAAGGCGTTTTTACCAAAGTGATACGGGGCGGAACAGTCAAGCCGGGGGATGAGATAAAAATAGAGGAAAAACCGTAAAAATCCCCCTCTTATCCCCCCTTGTTAAAGGGGGAAGATGTTTCACCATCAACTTAATCCCCTCCCCTCGAGGGAGAGGTAAAATGGATAAATTATGACCGATAAAATCCTGCAAAAAGTCGAATTAACACAGGTTAACAGCGGCCGCACGATAGTCAGTGAAAGCATCATCAAAGAGACGGCTTTGACCATCAACATCGGCGGTAAGCATTATGCCACCGCCATGATAACGGCAACGCTGGAAAAAGAATACGTCATCGGGCACCTGTATGCCCAGGGGGTTATCCGCCGCGCTTCTGAAGTGGCATCAATTACGATTAATAACCAGACCGCCGAGGTTAAACTTTCACCCCCCTCCGTCAAACCTGATTTTACGGAGATAAACTCTGACCTTACCGTAAACCGTGAAGACGTCTTCAACTGCGTCCGGGCGATATTAAAATCGCCGTTATTTGCCGAGACGGAGGCCGTGCATTCCGCGGGGCTTTTCTACCAGGGCAAAGAGACAATCGGCATCGCGGAAGACCTGGGGCGGCATAACGCCCTGGATAAAGTAATCGGCTGCGGCCTGCTACAAGGCATAGACTTCCGGCATACGCTGGCCGCCTCCACCGGCCGCCAGCCTGCCGAGATGCTACTCAAGTGCCGGCACGCCGGCATCCCCATCATCGCCACCAAGGGAGTCCCCACCACCCTGGCAATAGAAATAGCGGAAAAATCAGGCATCACCATTGCCGGGCTGGTGCGGGGCAGCACCATGATAATCTACACCCACCCGGAGAGAATCGAGTAAGATGGTAAAACTGCAGCCCATGTCCCGTAAAATCGCCTGCCGCAAACTGGACGGCGGGCAATTCTCCGCGATAAAGACCGGCGTCATTATCGAAAAAGAACTGCCCATTTATATCAACGGCATGCGGCTGGCCACCGCATCTTTAGCGCCAGGCATGGAAAAAGAGCTGGCGGTGGGCTATCTTTTCGGGCAGGGATTTATTGAAAGCATTGACGATATCACTGATATTGAAATTGAAAACGGCCTGGCACAAGTCACATTGAAAAACAAATTATCCCCGGCGGCGGATGCGGCTTACCGCATCGTTTCCGGCGGCGGCAGGTCAGCCTATTGCAAAGAGCCAGACCTGCCTCCCGTAGAATCGGATATTATCATCCATAAAGAATATATCCTTAAAGCCATGAACACCCTTTTCGATAATGCCGTTATCTACCGGGAGACGGAGGGCGTCCATATCGCCGGGCTCTTTAACGTAATGGGGGAACCCGTTTGCCTGGTGGAAGACATCGGGCGGCACAACGCGCTGGATAAAATCGCCGGTTATGCCCTGCTGAACAAGCTAGATACATCCGGAGTTTTCCTGGCATCCACGGGCAGGATGGCTTCAGAAATGGTCATAAAAATCTGCCGGTGCGGTATCCCTATCGCCGCTACAAAAACGGCCGTAACGGATAAGGGGCTGGAAATAGCCCGGAAATGCGGTTTGACGCTCATAGGATTTGTGCGGGATAAAGGTATGAAGATGAATACGGATATGGATGTGAGAGTCTTCAAAGAAGCCGGCATGAAAATCTACAGCAACGCTTCCCGCGTTCACTGTTAAAAACGCATCGTTTTGGAGTAAAATGTAAATACCATGACCACGGTAACCGAGCAAATCCGGAAACTGAAAAAAGAGCGGAACGCCGTTATCCTCTCCCATAACTACCAGCGCGCCGAAGTCCAGGATATTGCCGACTTCGTGGGAGATTCCCTGGAACTAAGCCAGAAAGCGGCCGTGGCCGATGCCGCGGTCATCGTCTTCTGCGGTGTCCACTTCATGGCGGAGACGGCCTCGATTCTCAATCCCGATAAAGCTGTGCTGCTGCCGGATGCCGGCGCCGGTTGCCCTATGGCCAACATGATTACCGCCGCACAATTACGCCAAAAGAAAGCGGAACATCCCAACGCCACGGTGGTGACCTATATCAATTCCTCCGCCGCCGTGAAAGCAGAGTCAGATTACTGCTGCACCTCCGCCAATGGCGTCAGAGTGGTAAACAGCATCAAGAACGATGAAATTATTTTTGTCCCGGACCAGTACTTGGGCAGCTTTATAGCCTCCAAAACGGCCAAGAACATGCTACTGTGGCCGGGCTACTGCCCCACCCACGTTAAAATCCTCCCGGAAGACATCCTGCAAAGAAAAAAGGAATATCCCGGAGCCAAAGTGGTCGTTCACCCGGAATGCCGGCCGGACGTGATAGCCCTGGCCGATGAAGCCTTAAGCACGAGCGGCATGATACGTTACGCCGCCCGCCCGGAAGTAAAAGAGCTGATAGTGGGCACGGAAGTGGAAATCCTGCACCGTCTCAACAAAGAGAACCCGGGCAAGAAATTCATTGCGGTCTCTCCTAAAGCCGTGTGCCCCAACATGAAAAAAATAACGCTGGAAAAGATACTGGATACCTTGGAGACGATGAAACCGGAGATTAAAGTGCCGGAGGAAATCCGCGTTAAAGCCGTTGCCGCCGTCAACCGCATGCTGGAGATTGGATAATAAATTGAATAAAAAAATAGAACAGCCCAACTACGTGGTCGTGTTCATTACCGTCAAGCAGGCTGAAGAAGCCCGGAAGATAGCCGGAGACCTGGTCAAGCGGCGGCTGGCGGCCTGCGTTAATATCCTGCCGGAAATGGAATCCTATTTCTGGTGGAAAGACAAGCTGGAAACCAAAAAGGAAATACTGCTTACCGTTAAAACCAAAGAAGCGCTGCTGCCGGAGCTTACCAAGGCCGTCAAAAAACTCCACAGCTACAGTATTCCGGAAATAATCGCGCTGCCCATCACCGGCGGCAGCCGCGATTACCTGGAATGGATAGATTCCGAGATAATGTAAGTCCGGAGGTAGGGAAACATGCTTACCGCAAAAGATTTACAGAGATATGACCGCCAGATAATGATTTACGGGTTCGGGGAGGCAGGGCAGGAGAAGCTTAAGAAATCCAAAGTATTCCTCGCCGGGGCCGGCGGGCTCGGTTCACCGATAGCCATTTACCTGGCCGCCGCGGGCATCGGCACCATCGTTATCGCTGACCATGATAAGGTCGATTTGTCCAACCTCAACCGGCAAATTATGCACTGGGAAGAAAACATCGGCAAGCAAAAAGTGGAGTCTGCGGCGGGCAAGCTGAAAAAATTCAATACCGGCATTAAAATCGAGACGGTGGCCGGTACGATTGATGAATCCAACGTATCACAACTCGTCGGGGATGCCGGTGTCATCGTGGATGCCATGGACAACCTCCCGACACGCTACCTGCTGAATAAAACGGCGATGGAGAAGAGAATACCTTTTATCCACGGCGCCGTCTCCGGCTTCGAGGGCCGGGCGATGACCGTGCTGCCGGGCAAGACTGCCTGCCTCAACTGCCTTTACCACGGCGCCACCGTCCCGAAAGCGAAATTTTCCGTCATCGGCGTAACGCCGGGGGTCATCGGTTGTATCCAGGCTACCGAGGTAATAAAATATATCGTGGGGCTGGGTGATTTACTGACCGACCGGCTGCTGAACTACGACGGTCTAAGTATGAAATTCTCCGAATTTAAAATCAACCGCGACCCCGATTGCCCGGTTTGTAAAGACGTGCCGGAAAAAGGAAATTAATGATGAGCGTAGATATAGAGTTATCTCCCGCTTTTGGGATATACACAGATAACACCTTAAACGTTAAAGTGGCGGGGAACACTGTCCGTGAGGCGCTCCATGACCTCGTGCGGCAATATCCCAAGCTGAAAAGGCTGCTCTTAAACGATAAGGGCGACCTGCAACAGACTTATGATTTTTTCATCAACGGGCAGAGCATCTACCCCAAAAACATGTCACTACCGCTCCAGGACGGAGACAAGCTTAACGTCCTTTACATCATCCACGGGGGGTAAACCGGATAATCCTGCCTAAATTTTCTTCCAGTCTATTTCCAGCTTGCAGTGCGGGCAGTCCTGGTTGGCCGGTATTTCCGCCTTGCAGTGCGGGCAAATAAATTTATCGCCTACTTTAATCGGCGGTTCATGCTTGTGTGCTTTCCCTGGTTTTTCTCTTGCATTTTCTGCCATGTTATGCCTCCTCGTTACACCTATTGCCGGGCAATTACAGGGCCGGCCGTTTCAACTCGATGATCGCCCTTTCCCAATCCACCTGCCTTCTACATTGCGGGCAGTCATGGTCAACCTTAACTTCAGCGCCACAGTCCGCGCAATAGTATTTCCCTTCCTCACATATTACACCACAGGTATTGCCCTTTTCCATATCTTTTTTCTTAGCCATCTCGACCTCCCCTGCCGGATACTTTCAGCCATATTTTACCCGGTGTTGCCGCATCTTCTCTGCGACAAAAGTCCCAATTTCTTCCGGCGGGATAAATAGAGGACAAAAAAGCCAGACAGCCATACACGAAATGTTTTTAATTAAATACCCTGATTCTGATAAGTTTGCAGTTCCGGCTTCATGGCGTGCTTCTTCATCAGCACCTCGACGAATTCCCAGCCATTATCGAGGGCTGCCTTCTGTACCGGGCCGCGTATCTGGTTGATATCGAATTTGTATTCGTAAACCTTCCCGAAAGTC
>DAOUGB010000006.1:0-25893 GCA_034429595.1 Dehalococcoidales bacterium | reverse complement strand
CAGAAGGCCCGTACCGGCAATAATAAAGTGCGTCCCGGCTTTGAGGGCGGACAGTTGCCTTTAATCAAGCGTTTGCCCCGCAAACGCGGTTTTACCAATATTTTCCGCGTGGAATATACCACCGTCAATACCGGCGACCTCAATAAGCTGGAGTCCGGCAGTGAAGTAACGGCGGAATTACTCAAGGCGGCCGGTATCATTAAAACTATCGAGAACCCGATTAAAGTACTCGCAGACGGCGAAATCGACCGTCCGCTGACAGTGAAAGCTAATAAATTCTCGGCTTCTGCCAAGGCCAAAATAGAGGCGGCCGGCGGCAAGGTTGAGGAGGTTGAACATGCGGCAAAAGCAGAGTAGACCCAGGCTCTTGCAGGCCATGCTCGATGCCTTCAGCCTGCCTGATTTGCGGCGCCGCATCTTGATTACCATCCTTATCCTGGTAATCTTCAGGTTTGTTTCTCACGTGCCGCTGCCGGGTTTGAATCCGGACGCGCTGGATCAGCTTTTCCAGAGTAATGCCATGCTGGGCATGCTCGACCTTTTTAGCGGCGGCGCCATGAAGCAATTCAGCGTTGCCTCGATGGGCGTTTACCCGTATATCACGGCGTCCATCATCATTATATTGCTTGTTCCGGTTATTCCCAAGCTGCAAGCCATGTCCCAGGAAGGGGAAGCCGGCAAAAACAAGATTAACATGATTACCCACTGGCTCACCGTGCCGCTGGCCGGACTTTCCGGTTACGGCCAGTTGATTCTCCTGCAGAATTACGGGGCCGTGAATTTGAGCACCGCTTCTAATCCCGGACTGCTTACCGCCACGATGGTGGTATCGCTGATTGCCGGTACGATGTTCCTCGTCTGGCTGGGCGAGCTGATTACCGAATACGGCATCGGCAACGGTATCTCGATTATCATCTTCGGCGGCATTGTCGCCGGCTACCCGAATCTGATACAGGAGGCCTTCCTGGCCCGGTCTAACATGGTAGGGCTGATTGTATATCTCGCTATCGTGCTCGTTACGGTAGTGCTGATTGTAATGTTTACCGAGGCCCACCGGCGGATACCGGTGCAGTATGCCCGCAGCGTATTTAAGGGCGGACGTATGTACCGCCAGGCCGGCAGTACGCATATACCCCTGCGCGTTAACGCCTCCGGCATGATACCGCTTATCTTCGCGATGTCTATTGTGATGTTCCCGGGCGTGGTCGCCAGTTATTTTGTCGACCCCAATAACCCAGGATTTGCCGATACTATCGTCAAGTGGTTTACTTCCACTTCATCTCCCGGCGGGTTTTACTGGATTGCTTACTTCGTGATGGCTGTAGGCTTTACCTTCTTTTATACGATGATTACCTACCAGCAGCAGGACCTGCCCGGCACGCTGCAAAGGCAGGGCGGCTTTATTCCGGGTATACGTCCCGGTAAAAATACCGCCACTTATCTTACCAGCGTCATCAACCGGATAACCTGGGCCGGAGCGCTCTTTTTAGGATTTGTCGCCGTTATGCCCGTTCTGGCGCGGACGGTTTCCAACGTACAGCAGATTCAGCTTTCTTCACTCGGCATGTTAATCGTGGTGGGTGTAATACTGGACACGATGAAACAGCTGGAAGCTCAACTGGTAATGCGGCGCTATGAAGGCTTTATAAAATAGGAGTTACGGTGTATATTATTCTTCTGGGAGCCCCGGGCGCAGGGAAAGGGACGCAGGCAGTGATGCTGGCGGAAAAGAAAAAGATGGTGCAGGTAGCATCCGGCGACCTTTTCCGTAAAGCGCTCCAGGAGCAAACGGAGCTTGGTAAAAAGGCCAAGGTCTATATGGATAAAGGGCAGCTTGTCCCGAACGAGATAACCATCCAGATGGTGCTGGAAAGGTTAGCCGCTCCGGATGTAAAAGCAGGCGCCATACTCGACGGGTTTCCGCGCAATATCGAGCAGGCAAAAGCCCTGGATACAGCTTTAAAACAGCAAAACAAGGCTATTGATAAAGTAATAAATATCAATGTATCAGAACCAGAGGTGCTCCGGAGGTTAGGCGGGCGCTGGATTTGCCGTAATTGCCAGGCACCCTATAACGAGAATGATTCGCCGCCTAAGGTTGCCGGTAAATGCGACCGCTGCGGCGGAGAATTATACCAGCGCGCCGACGATAACCCGGCGACGATAAAAAAGCGGCTGGAGGTATACTTAAAAGAGACATCCCCGCTGATTGATTATTACAAACGGGCGGGCAAACTGGCGGAGGTAATCAGCGAAGGCGGCCCGGAAGCGGTAAACCAGAAGATTTTGGCCGCGTTAAAATAAGTGATGTTTAAATAATGGTAATAGAAATAAAATCTGAGCAAGAAATAGCCCTGATGAGGCAAGCCGGAAAAATTGTCGCTGAAGTGCTAAAGATATTGACGGAACGCATTCAACCGGGGATGAAGACGAAAGAAATGGACATCATTGCCGAAAGGGAATTGAAAAGGATGGGCGCCGAGTCCTCTTTTAAGGGCTACCGCGGCTATCCGGCCACGATTTGCGCCTCGGTGAATGATGAGATAGTACACGGCATCCCGGGCGATAGAGTCCTGGAAAGCGGCGATATCGTTTCCCTGGATTTTGGCGCGATATACCATGGCTACCACGGCGATGCCGCTATAACGGTGCCCGTAGGAGAAATTTCTCCGGAGGCCAGGAGACTTATCGATACAACTCGTGATACACTTAAAATAGGGATTGCAGCAGCACGCCCCGGAGCGAAGCTGGGTGATATTTGCGCGGCTATTCAAAATTACGCCGAGTCCAAAGGTTATTCCCTGGTCAGGGAGTATACCGGCCACGGCATCGGCCGTAAAATGCATGAAGACCCGCAGATACCCAATACGACCCGTCCACCCTACGGACTCCAGCCGGGCACCGGGCCGGTGCTGAAGAAAGGCATGACGCTGGCGCTGGAACCGATGTTAAACACCGGCGGCTGGCAGACCCGCGTGGCGGATGACCAGTGGACGGTTCTGACCGCGGATGGCAGCCTTTCCGCGCATTTTGAGCATACCATTGCCGTGAATGATACAGAACCGGAGGTATTAACCGGGGGAGTTTATGGCTAAAAAAGAAGCTATTGAGGTAGAAGGTACGGTCATCGAGGCTTTGCCCAATGCCATGTTCCGCGTGGAACTCCCTAACAAGCATGAGGTGCTGGCCCATATATCCGGCAAGATAAGAATGCACTACATCAGGGTCTTGCCCGGAGATAAGGTGTTAATCGAGCTATCGCCTTATGACTTAAAACGTGGTAGAATCACCTACCGGCTGAAATAATTAAAAGGTTTGAAAGATGAAAGTTAAAGCTTCCGTAAAAGTAAGATGTGAAAAATGCAAGGTCGTCAAGCGCCGCGGCGTCGTCAGGATTATCTGCGATAACCCCAAGCACAAGCAGCGGCAGGGATAACAAGGAGGAAATGAATGCCACGTATTTCTGGTATTGATATACCGGTCAATAAACAAGCTTGGGTCTCGCTGGGATACATTTACGGTATCGGCCCGGCAATGAGCTACAAAATTCTGGCGCAGGCAGGTATCGCGCCGGAGACCAGGGTAAAAGACCTGACTGAAGCTGAAGTAAACAAACTAAGGGAAATTATAGACAAACAATTCCGCGTGGAAGGCGAGCTTAGGAAAGAAGTTAGCGGCAATATCAAGCGGCTTATAGAAATCGGCAGCTACCGCGGGCTCCGCCACCGTCACGGATTGCCCGCCAGGGGCCAGCGCACCCGCACTAACGCCCGCACCAAGAAGGGCAAGCCCAAGACAGTTGCCGGCCGCGGCCAGAAGCGCGGAGCCACCAAGAAATAATAACCCCACCGGGATAAGGAGGACAGGGTGCCACAGAAAAGAAAGGTTAAAACCAGAAAGCGGGAAAAGAAAGCAATACCAACCGGTAAAGCTTTTGTACAGTCCAGCTTTAACAATACGATCGTTACTCTTACCGACCCGCAGGGTAATGCCCTATCATGGGGGAGTTCCGGCACCGCCGGGTTCAAAGGCTCCCGTAAAGGCACGCCCTACGCCGCCCAGATGGCGGCGCGTGATGCCGCCCGCAAGGCGATGGTACACGGACTGCGGCAGGTGGAAGTATATGTCAAAGGACCCGGCAGCGGCCGCGAGGCGGCGATACGCTCCTTGCAGGGTTCCGGACTTTATATTACGGGGATTAAAGACGTCACGCCCATCCCGCATGCCGGCTGCCGTCCTCCCAAACGGAGAAGGGTCTAAAAGAGGTTTATTATGGCAAGATATACAGAAGCAGTCTGCCGCATCTGCCGGCGCAACGGTGAAAAACTTTTACTGAAAGGCGCACGCTGTTTTACGCCTAAGTGCGCTGTTGATAAACGGCCTAAGGCTCCCGGCCAGGCATCCGCCAGCCGGCGGCGGCGCCGTTTCTCCGACCGCGGTATCCAGCTGCGTGAAAAGCAGAAGGCGAGATACACTTACGGCACGCTGGAAAGACAGTTCCGCAAGACGTTTGAAATGGCGGAAAAGCTGCCCGGCATCACCGGCGATACTTTACTCGTGATGCTGGAGCGCCGCCTGGACAACGTTGTTTACCGGCTGGGTTTTGCCGATTCCCGCGCCCAGGCGCGGCAGCTGGTGATGCACGGCCACATCCTGGTCAACGGCAAAAAGTCCGATATCCCTTCCGCCTTACTTAAAGAAGGCGATACCATCAGCTGGCGCGAAGGCAGCAAAAAGACCGAATATTACAAGATATTAGCGGAAAATATTGAATCTAAGAATGTTTTAAACTGGCTTAGCCTGGACCGCCAGAATATGGTCGGTCAGGTCGTTACTCTCCCCACCCCGGACCAGGTTGATGCCAAGTTCGACGGCAAAGCCGTCATCGAGTACTACTCGCGGTAGTGTTGCAAGAAGGAGATTGTTCAATGGCTGGACTAATAGTCCCTAAAATTGAGTGCACCGAACAGGCGGAGAACTTCGGGCGTTTTATTGCCGAGCCGCTGGAAAAAGGGTTTGGTGTTACCCTCGGCAATTCCTTGCGCCGCGTGTTAATCGGCTATCTGCCCGGAGCCGCCGTAACTCAAGTTAGAATCGAGGGCGTTCAGCACGAGTTTACGGTTATTCCCAATGCCAAAGAAGACGTGATGGAATTCCTCCTGAATATTAAAGAAGTGCGGCTTAAGCCGTTATCCGACCGCGGCGGCACACTGATCCTGGACTACGAAGGCGAGGGGCGTGTTTGCGCATCAGATATCAAACCATCCGCGGACTTTGAAATTACCAATCCGGATCTGTGCCTGATTACCCTGAACAACCCCAAGTCCAAGCTCTATGTCGAAATGGATGTGGAATTAGGCACCGGTTTCCGCGGGGCGGAATCATCCGATGCCACGCCGGTGGGCACGATACCGGTGGATGCTATCTTCACCCCCATCCGCAAGGTCAACTACATCGTCGAGCCGACGCACCTCGGCCGGGAGACCTCCCGTGAAAGATTACGTATCGATATCTGGACGGACGGGACCATGATGCCGGTAGACGCCATCAGCCGCGCCGCCGGTATTCTCACGGAGCAGCTTATGCCATTTGTCGAGTACGTGAAGATTTCCCAGATGAAAGACGAGGAGCGGGCTATCCGCCTTTCCATCCCGGATGAGAAATATAATATGCCGGTGGAACAGCTCGACCTTTCCGTGCGCACGATGAACTGCCTGCGGCGCAGCAATATTACCACCGTCGGCGAGCTTATCGGCAAAGGGACCAAAGAGCTCCTCAAGCTGCGCAACTTCGGGCAGAAGTCCTTCCAGGAAATCGAGGACCGCCTGGCCAATATCGGGCTTTCGCTTAATCCCAGGAGCGATGAGTTTGAAGAGGAAGCTGAAGAAGACGAACCCAAGGCGAAGAGTAAAAGAAAATCGGCTAAGGCGGAAGACGCTGAAGACGAAGAATAGGGAATACGTTTTACACGGAGAACCATTAACATGAGGCATAATATTGTTGGCAGAAGTCTGAACCGTGATTCCGGTCACCGGAAGGCGCTTTACCGCAATCTGGTCACTTCCCTGCTGAAGAACGAGAAAATCATTACCACGGAAGCCAAGGCTAAAGAAGTCCGCCCCATGGCGGAAAAAATGATTACACTCGGCAAGAAGAGCGGCCTTAGCTCTTACCGGCAGGCATTGACGTTTATTACGGATAAAGATGTTACCGAGAAAGTATTTGCGGAACTCGGCCCGCGCTACAAGGAACGCACCGGCGGCTATACACGCATCATTAAACTGGAACCGCGCCTGGGCGACAGCGCGCCGATGGTCCAACTGGAGCTGGTGAAATAGACCGCTGGGGGAAGCATGGCTGCAGACCCAACCCCCGGTAACGGGATTATTTTAATAATTGAATATGACGGGACTAATTACCACGGCTCTCAACTGCAAAAAAATGGGAAGACCATCCAGGGAGAGTTGGAAAAAGCCTTAAAAAAACTAACGGGAGAAAGGATAAGAATTAAAACGGCCAGCCGGACCGATGCCGGCGTCCATGCCAGGGGGCAGGTGGTCAGCTTTTGGACAACATCCACCATTCCCTTGAAATCGTACATCGATGGACTGAACCACTACCTGCCGCGGGATATCGCGGTGCAGGAAGCCTTTAAAACGGAGCAGCCTTACGATGTCAGACGCCGCGCCGTGAGCCGCGAGTATCGGTACTGTATACTCAACCGCCGGGTGCGTTCACCGATGAGGCAGGGATTTACCTGCCGCGTTAACGGCCCGCTGGACACCGCGGCGATGAACCGGGCATGCGAGGCCTTAATCGGGCGGCATGACTTCGCTTCCTTCGTATCCAGCGCGGAGACAGCCCGGCAAAAGCGGACCGTGCGGGATGTATTTAAAGCGGAAATAACACAGGATGGGGACATGATAGTATTTTCTATCGTCGCTAATGCTTTCCTGCCCCATCAGGTACGCAATACAATCGGCGCGTTAATCAAGGTGGGACAGGGCAAAATGACCGCAGTAGAGTTTAAAAACATCATCCGGGCAGCGACGCCCGGTCTGGCAAGCCCCACGGCTCCGGCTGAAGGATTATGCCTGGTACGCGTGAACTATCCTGGACCATTCGAGGGAGATAGGTAATGAAAACATACGTTAATACGATTTCTGAAATTAAGCGGGAAAGGCACGTTATCGATGCCACCGATAAGACCCTGGGCAGGCTTTCCATGCAGGTAGCCAGGCTGTTGATGGGCAAACATAAGCCCATCTACGCGCCCAACCAGGACACCGGCGATTATGTAGTCGTCATCAACGCAGCCAAAGTGCGCGTTACCGGTAAGAAGCTCGAGGATAAGGTATATTACCGCCATTCCAATTACCCCGGCGGCTTGAAGAGCATCACCCTGGGCAAGATGATGGAGAAGTTCCCGACCCGGGCTATCGAGTACGCGGTCAAGGGGATGCTCCCCCACACCCGTCTCGGCGCGCAGATGAACAAGAAACTCCGCGTTTATGCCGGAGCCGATTATCCCAACGCCCCTAAAGCAAAAACCGATAAACCAAAAGCTGACAAACCGAAGGCTGAAAAGCCGGTTAAGACCGAAACACCGAAAGAAGCGAAATAAAGGGATTGATGTATGGATAAACAGAGCTATTTTCACGGGACAGGCCGCCGCAAGACGGCAACCGCACAGGTAAAGCTGACGGCAGGTAACGGCGCTATTATCATCGACGGCAAGACCATGGAAGAACGATTCCCCTCCATGGAACACCAGCGGGTTATCATCCAGCCGTTTGTCGCCACAGAGAGCACCGGCAAGTACAATGCCGTTGTTAAGGTATCCGGCGGCGGCGTCACCGGCCAGAGCGGCGCCATCGCCCACGGCATTTCCCGCGCCCTGGTGCAGGCCGACGAGCGCTTTAAACCTATTCTGCGCCAGAACGGACTGCTGACACGGGACGCCCGCGCCAAGGAGCGGAAGAAGCCCGGCCTCAAGCGTGCCCGTAAAGCGCCGCAGTACACCAAGCGTTAAAAGTCTAACAATAGAAGAATTAAGCGCCCCGATGCAAATCTCGGGGCGCTTTTTGTTTGCCTGCCCGATTTGTTTTTTTAAATTTTTTACTGTCGTCTTAGCTTCAGGTTGAAGCTGAATTGATTTTATTTGTTTTATGTAAAACCAGCTTCAAATCCCAATATTCGTTTTTGGAGTTAAGGATAGCCGCCCAAAATCTCCAAATCTCCCCTAATCCCTCTTTTTCAAAGAGGGAAACCGGCAAGGGATTACCCATCCCTACCCTGTGATGATTCGCTCCGCTCCAGCATGACAAGCAGAAAAGGGCATTTAAGTATAAGGGGCGGAGATTGATAATGTAAATGGGGTTTTGTCGCACTTTCCCCTACCCCGCTAAAACCTGTAGAATATAACTATCATGCCAACATTCCAGACCATCCACGTAGCAGGCATCGGCGCGGTAACATTTGTGCCCAGCGCCCGCGCGCGGCGCACGGTGATTACCATCCGCTCCGGGCGGGGCGTGCGGGTGGCCATGCCCAGGCAGGCTTCTCTCCAAGCCGCCATGGAATTCGTCCGTACTAAAGAAAAGTGGATTAAAAAGCACCTGTCAAGAATCAGCGAGTACGACCAGCAGAGAAAAGACTTTAACGAAGCCTTTGAAACTATCGATAAAGCGGCGGCCAAACGGCAAATCACCGGCAGGCTCCGCGAGCTGGCCCGGCAGAACGGGTTTACTTATAACCGCGTGACCATCAGGCACCAGCGGACGCGCTGGGGGAGCTGTTCCGGCAAAGGCAACATCAGCCTGAATATCAAGCTGGTGGCTTTGCCCCAAGAACTTTCCGATTACGTGCTCTTCCACGAGCTGGTACACACGCGGGTACACAACCACAGTAAAAAATTCTGGCAGGAACTGGACAAGTACGTGGGCAGCGGCAAGGCCAAAGCCGCCCGGTTGACAGAGCACGGATTGAGGCTGCTTTAGCCGGGGTTTTCCCGATATTCATTAGCTATTTGTCATTTCCCGCAAATTCTACTATAATAGTTACCATTGTTAACTATTATGCTATCATTAGGATATTATACGATGGATATAAAAAATACTATTGATACCATTGTGGAAAATCTTTTTTACGCCATCCCGGTAATTCACAAAAGGCTGATGAAAATAGACCCGCCGGATATCGATTGCGGCATCCGCATATCGCGGCTGCACATCGGGATACTGGCCGCGCTGCACCACCACGTCAGCCCTGTTTCCGATATCGCCAATGAGTTCCTGATTCCCAAACCGCAGATGTCTTACCTGATGAACCAGATGGCCAGGGCAGGCCTGATAGAAAGAACGACTAACATCAATGACCGCCGCATCAAGGATGTGATATTAACGCCGAAGGGGGAAGAGATTTTTCAGCAATGCGATAAGCATTTAAAAAACAATGTCAGGACAATGCTGGCAGATTTGACGGAAAAAGAACTGGAAGAGCTTTCCATATCCCTGAAGAAGCTGAAGGAAATAGGCCCCAAGCTGGACGACCGCGGGAAACAGCATCCGGCTGCCGTCCCAGGAAAACG
Organism: Dehalococcoidales bacterium; assembly: GCA_034429595.1. Classification (GTDB taxonomy): domain Bacteria; phylum Chloroflexota; class Dehalococcoidia; order Dehalococcoidales; family RBG-16-60-22; genus RBG-13-51-18. The sequence continues at coordinate 16,304 of DAOUGB010000006.1, read as the reverse complement.
CGGTTAATTAAAGAATATTGCTAGACAGGATGAATGTTGAAAACATGGATACAAAAAACACCTCCGCGCCGGTGTACGCGCACGGATTATCCAAACGGCAGGTAAAATGGACCCTGGCGGGCGTCATGATAGGGATGTTGTTAAGCGCCCTAGACCAGACGATCGTGGGCACGGCCATGCCGCGCATCGTGGCCGACCTGGGCGGTTTTAATCAGTACGCCTGGGTGACTTCTATTTACATGATTACTTCCGCCGTTTCCGTGCCTATCGTGGGCAAGCTTTCCGATATGTACGGGCGGAAGATATTTTACATCATCGGTATCAGTATTTTCGTGGCGTTTTCCCTGGCCTGCGGCCTTAGCCAGGACATGACCCAACTAATCATTTTCCGTGGGTTCCAGGGCATCGGCGGCGGCATCATGATGACCAATACCTTCACCGTCATCGCGGATATCTTCCCGCCGGCGGAACGCGGCAAGTACCAGGGGCTGCTGACATCGACCTTCAGCTTTGCCTCCGTCATCGGCCCGACGACGGGCGGGTTTCTGACGGATAATATTTCCTGGCACTGGGTCTTTTTCATCAATATTCCCATCGGCGCCTTAGCCATCCTGATATTCCTCAAGTTCTTCCCCGGCTTCCATGGGGACAAGGTGAAGCACAATGTCGATTACCTCGGCGTAGCCGCTCTGATTTTAATTATAGCGCCGGCCATGCTGGTCTTATCCTGGGGCGGCGTGGACTATGCCTGGAATTCTCCTTTAATCATCGGCATGCTGGCACTCGCCGGGGTCATGCTGATAGCGTTCCTTTTTATCGAAAAACACGCGCCGGAGCCCATCATTCCCCTGTCATTGTTTAAGAGCCGCATCGTATCCCTGGCCAATCTGATATCGTTCCTGACGGGTATGGGGATGTTCGGGGCAATCACCTTTATACCGCTTTTCTTACAGGGCGTGCTGGGAGCCTCGGCGACGGCCAGCGGCAATATGCAGATACCGCAGTCCATCGCGGTGATGATTGTCAGCATTATTGCCGGCCAGATGATATCCCGCCGGATAGGCAATTACCAAATCATGGGCGTCATCTCGATGGGGTTTATCTGCCTGGGCATGTTCCTGATGAGCCGCCTGACCCCCGACTCGCAGTACTGGCATGTTATCCTGGATACGTGCATCATCGGGTGCGGCATGGGTATTTCCATCCCCATCTTTACCCTCGCCATCCAGAATGAAGTCCCTTATAACGTGCTCGGGGCGGCTACCTCATCCAATACCTTCATCCGCACTTTCGGCGGTTCCATGGGGACGGCAATTCTGGGGTCCATCATTAACAACCGTTTTCTTACAGCGTTCACCAACCAAATCCCGGAAGGCATCAAGAACGCTATACCGATGGAAGAACTGACGTCTCTGGCGCGCAATCCCCAGGCGCTGGTGAACCCGGCGGCGCAGGCAGAGCTTAAAGAGATGCTGACCCAGCCGGGTATCGATGTCACGGTCTTCGACCAGGTGATGCGCTCCCTGCAAGAGGCGCTTTCTTCCGCCATCACGCAGGCGTTTTTCATCGGGTTTTTTATATTGCTGGTGGGTTTTATCGCCGCCTTCTTTTTGCGGGGCAAGCCGACAGTTAAGGAAATTAAAACGCCGGAGACAGCGGACGGCCATCCGCCGGTCAATTAAAGAGGGATGCCAGCTATTTTTCTCCCCTACCCCCTGGACAGTTGCTCCTTGAGATAGCTGATGGCTTTTACCGGAGACGGGTCTACATTGTACAGGATAGCCAGGTAATAGCTTGCGTAATCTCCCAAAGAAATGAGACTGAACATTTGCGCCAGCGGGCTTTTTCCCTCGGCGTCCACGTACTCATAAGCCACCCCGGCCTGTTTTAAAAGCCCGGCGGTAACTTCATAGCGCAGCTTCACCCGCGCGTTGTAAGCGGGTGATCTTAACATGATAACCCTGATTCTGGAAGCTATCTCTTTGGGGAGCGGAAAGCCTACTGTCGCGTTATGGTTGAGCTCCGGAAAGACTTCATAAAAAGCCCAGGCTTTACTGTTTTCATTAATCTGTGTCTTCCAGCGGTGCGCCGCCTCCGCCGCGATGCCTGCACCGTAAATCACCGGCAGGTACCCGTACAGCCGCTGGGCTACTTGTTTGGCCGGATTGGACTTTACCGGCGATTTTTCATCCAGCCTGGCGGATAGCGCTTCCAGTACCTTGACCGTCTCCGCCACATCCGCCGCTTTATCACCGATAAACCCCAGTTTTTGCATCACCCCCAGTGCAGGGATAAAGCTGAACCCGAGGGCGGCGCGCGGCTGGGCTTTGTAGGCGATTTTAAATACCGGCACGCTGTGTTTTTCCGCGATTTGCTGGAGCTTGCCGCCGGTGGTTATCACCAGCTTTTTGGCGCCAGTCTTTAAAGCCGGTTCGAAGCCGGAAAGCGTTTCTTCCGTATTGCCGGAATAGCTGGAGGCAATCAGCAGTGTTTTTTCATCCACAAAAGCGGGCAGGCCGTAGTCACGGTGAATGATAACCGGTATTTTACACTCTTCCTGCAACAGGCTCCTGACAAGGTCGCCCCCAATGGCCGAACCGCCCATGCCCAGCACGACTACCTTATCTACCCGCCGGTAGTCATCCGGCAGGGGAAAGCTCATGGCCGCCTGCCAGGCCTGCTGAAACTGGGCTGGAAGCTCTTTAATGCGCGCCAGCATACCTTCGGGGTCGGTTTTAGTGTAGAGCTTTACATCATCGAGGTTTATAGTTACCATTTTCAGCCTCCGGTTTCCGACCTCACCCCCTTAAGTTCCCCCGCTCCGTACACGGAGAGGGGGGATAGAGGGAGAGGGGCTAGTCCTTTTCTTCTTAATCACCAAGCTTTTTAATGATGTATTTAGCCAGACTTTCAATTATTTCTTTATGCCTCGGAATAGGTTGAGATATTTTCGTGTCAGGGTTTTGATACCAATCATGTCTGGAGCCATGGCGTATCAGCACACAGCCCATGCGTTTGATTTTTCTTATGAGGTCAACGCGTTTCATCCAACTACCAGCTCGCCACGACGGCGAGCGTACGGAATTTTGCCGGTGCTAAGGTCCCGGTATAAGTCCTTGAGGTTCTCTTTCAACTCATCAAGACTGGTGCCCTGGGTGCGATAATCCGGGAACTCTTCCAGCCAGCCGACCCATGTTTCATCTTCCTGGTAATATACGAACTTTAAAGTCTCCATTTTATACTCCATTAAGGACTTGCCTCAAGTAAATACTTTATAACACAGAGCAGGAGAAAGCCATGTCTATATGACCTTCTCTTAAACTCCCCTACTATAATTCTTCCAGTTTTTTGTTGATAAGTTCTTGAACTTCAGGAATTTTGGTTTCTATTTCTTGGGAAATTTTATTAAATTCTATCTTAAGATCAAGCTTTAGCCGCTCATAATTCAGGGCATATTCGAAAAGAAGAGAATAGCTGGATACAATATTGTCTACTACCTGTAATATTTCGTTATCGTATTGTATATTTAAAGTTTTTAAAAAGTCTCCGTTTTCTAGATTAACTTTCAAATCCTTTATAGCTCGTTCAAATTCCTTATTTTTTTCTTCGTCCGCAATATCTGACCGATAGTGTTGCCCTCGGGTATCAATAATTAATGTTTTCAGCCCGGCAGTCATGACCGCTAATTCTTCTCTTAATGCTAATAATTGTCTACTTCTTACTTCCCACTTCCGTTTTCTGTTATCTACATCAATTGCTCATCCAAGTTCAACCTTAAAACGTTTATGGGAAAACCAATTTGTTAAGAATGCGCCGACTAAGGTAGAGATAGCCACAATTGCAGCGACTATTACTGTTATCCACGGACTGATAGAATTGCCTGTCTCCATTTTCTCGCCCCCTCCATTTACTCCATCATAACACTAAATCATGATAGAGATTGCCGCGCCTTCCGACTGCGGTCGGAATGGCTCGCAATGACAGTGAGTTTATTTCCCCAGTCCTTCTTTTCTTAAGGTATCGGCTTTATCCGTCTTTTCCCAGGGGAGGTCTAAATCCGTGCGGCCGAAGTGACCGTAAGCCGCCGTCTGGCGGTAGATGGGACGCCGCAGGTTGAAGTTCTGAATGATGGCGCCGGGCCGGAGGTCGAAGTGCTTGTTGATGAGGTCTAAAATGACCTGGTTATCCACTTTGCCGGTATCGAACGTCTCGATAGAGACGGAAAGCGGGTGGGATTTGCCGATGACGTAAGAGATCTGGATTTCCACCCGGTCCGCCAGGCCGGCCGCTACGATGTTCTTGGCGATGTACCGCAGCATGTAGGCCGCCGAGCGGTCAACCTTGGTGGGGTCTTTGCCGGAGAACGAGCCGCCGCCGTGCCGCGCCACGCCGCCGTAGGTATCCACGATGATTTTGCGGCCGGTGCAGCCGGTATCGGAGACCGGCCCGCCGATGACGAAACGCCCGGTAGCATTAATGTAATACTTCGTATTTTTATCGATATATTTTGCGGGCACGACCGCCTGAATAACATGCTTGATAATATCTTTTTCTATCTGGTCATGAGTCACATCAGGGTCATGCTGCGCCCCGATGACCACGCTATCGACACGTTTGGGGACGCCGTTGCTGTATTCCACCGTCACCTGGCTTTTGCCGTCCGGCCGCAAATATTTAAGCGTCCCGTTCTTTCTGACCTCGGCCAGGCGGCGGGCTAATTGCTGGGCAAGGGAAATGGAGAGGGGCATCATTTCCGGCGTTTCATTGCAGGCAAAGCCGACCATCATGCCCTGATCGCCGGCGCCGATTTCTTCCAGATGGCTGATGCCGGTAGTCTCTTTGGCCTCCAGCGATTTGCTTACCCCCATATCGATATCCGCGGACTGCTCTTTGATGGAGGACAAGATGCCCACCGACTCAAAATCGAAGCCGTATTCCGGGCGCGTATAGCCGATATCGCGCACCACGTTCTTGACGATATTCGGCACATCGACATAGGTCCTGGTGGTAATTTCCCCCAATACGATAACCAGCCCGGTGGTCGTGGCCACTTCACAGGCGACGCGCCCCATGGGGTCCTTTTCCATAATATTATCCAGGATAGCGTCCGCTACCTGGTCACAGATTTTATCCGGGTGTCCTTCGGTAACAGACTCCGAGGTAAAAAGATATTTGGGTGACGCAGAAAAGCTTGTAGACATATATTTCTCCTCCGTTTAGTTCAAAATCCCCCTCTTATCCCCTTCCGATTCACTTCTTTCACCGGAATCTTCGACTTTATGAAAGGGGGAGGATGATTTTAAGTCCCTTCCTGCCAGCTGGTTAAATATTTCTTTTGCTCCGCCGTCAGCTTATCTATAGAAACGCCCATAGCTTTAAGTTTAAGTCGGGCGACCTCTTTATCGATTTCTTCCGGCACGTTGTGTACCTTTACGGCCAGCTTGCCCTTATGCTTTACCAGGTATTCCATGCACAGCGCCTGGTCAGCAAAGCTCATGTCCATGACGCTGGCCGGGTGGCCTTCCGCCGCCGCCAGGTTAATCAACCGGCCTTCACCGAGCAGGAAGAGGCGGCGCCCGTCCGGCAACGCGTATTCTTCCACAAAGCTCCGGATGGTGCGCTTGCTTTTAGCCATTTGCTCCAGCGCCGGGATGTTTATTTCCGCATTGAAATGGCCGCTGTTGGCCATGATAGCGCCGTCTTTCATGAGCTGGAAATGCGCTTTATCGATAACGTTCTTATCGCCGGTAACGGTGATGAAGATATCGCCTACTCTGGCGGCTTCTTTTAAAGGCATCACCTGGTAGCCTTCCATAACTGCTTCCAGGGCGCGCACCGGCTCCACCTCGACGACGATAACGTGAGAACCCATGCCTTTGGCGCGCATCGCCACGCCGCGGCCGGTCCAGCCGTAGCCGCAGACCACTACCTTTTTCCCCGCCCAGAGAATATTGGTAGCCCGCGTGATGCCATCGATGGTGCTCTGGCCGGTGCCGTAGCGGTTATCGAAGAGGTGTTTGGTATCCGCATCGTTGACGGCGATGAGGGGATACTTTAGCTGCCCGTCTTTGGCCATGGCGCGGAGACGGATAACGCCGGTAGTGGTCTCCTCGCTACCGCCGATAACGTTTTTCAGCAGTTCCTTCTTTTTGGTATGCAGGGTGGTCACCAGGTCAGCGCCGTCATCGATGGTGATATTCGGCGCGTGCTCCAGCGCGGCATTGATATGCTGATAATAGGTATCCCCGTCCTCACCCTTGATGGCATAAGTCGGGATGCCATACTCCACCAGCGCCGCCGCCACATCATCCTGGGTGCTCAACGGGTTGGAGGCGCAAAGCACTAAATCGGCGCCCGCCGCTTTCAGAGTCAACCCGAGGTTGGCCGTTTCCGTGGTGATGTGCAAACAACCGGAAATACGCACGCCTTTGAGCGGCTGCTCTTTAGTGAATCTTGCACGTATCAGTTTACTTACCGGCATCTCGCGGTAAGCCCAATCGATACGCTGCCGGCCCATTTCCGCCAGCTTAATGTCTTTGACGTCATACTTCTTCGAGGCTGCCATATATCATTCCCCTCTTACAATAATCTACCATTTATTTGATTTAATAATAATACACTGTAGCCGATGTACTATCCAGGTAGAACCCCAAAGAGCATGGGATATTTCTTTACATTTAAGGCGAGTTTCTAGCCAATTGCCCAGTCCCGCTGCCCCTGTTTGATGACGGCGGCATATTCTTTAGACGGGAGGGATTCCTCCATCTGGCCGGTCTTGATTAAGGTAACGGCGGGGTGCGGCTGGTTATCTTCATCGAAGACGGTGACACTTAACCGGGAATAGCCCACATCATACTGCTCAAGCCGCCTCATGCCCGCTTCACTGACCTCGTAAAGAGCGCCGCGGACCTTCTCGCCGCGGTAAGGTTTGAGATTTGCCATAGCGCCATGCCAGGCGCGGGACCAACCGGTAAAAACCAGCTTGTAATTGGGTAAGACCGCAACGAATTTAGGTTTGCCGTCCGGGCAGCGTTCCCGCATCTGCTGCTGGTTTAAATTGCTGGCATAAGCGAAGTATAAAAAAGTGTTTTTATTTGGAAGGGTCAAACTTTTCCTCTATTTTCACCATGTTGGTGCCGCAACAGATAATCGTGCCGCCGCCAACCTTGGTTACGGTGACCTCATTGTGGCAAATATTACAGCGGAATTTCTCGCCGACTTTCTTGACAGCCATTTTTCAAATCCTCCTTTAGACCGCATGCGGTGTTTTTTCATGACCTACCGTCTTTAGATTATATTACAACCCACGCATAAATGAAATTAAAAATCAGGCGCGCAGCCAATATTATCATTTAACGTTTTCTACAGTTTCCTTTTCAGCCCTTTTCAAAGTAAAGCCTTTACCGGGCTGCCATTTACCGTATCCGAAGAGCCTGGGGAATAAAGCCTTACGCGTCTCTTCAACCACAAAGAGGCTGCCGCCGGCCAGCAGAACGATACCCCACCGGTCAAGGCTTAACGGCACGGTCTTAAAAACCGTTTGCATGAAAGGCAAATAAACGGCGGCTACCTGCAGCAAAACCGCCCCGGCCAGTGAAAGAATCAGCGTTTTGTTACGGAAGAAGCCGAGATTGAACACCGTGCGCTCATCGGAGCGGGCATTAAGAGCGCGGAACCACTCGAAGGTGACCATGGTGCAGAAAGTTAATGTCCGGGCTTCTTCAAGACTCATGCGGGACTGCGCCCAGTTGAAAATCAAAAACGCGCCGATACCCATCATGGCGGCCATGAAACCCACGCGGAAAAGCATCCCGGGATAAATAATGCCAACGCCGGGGTGGCGGGGAGGCTGTTTTAGCTCATCGCCGGTCTTGGGCTCCGTGCCCAGCGGGATAGCCACGGCGGTATCCGTTACCAGGTTATTCCATATGAGCATCACCGCCAGCAGCGGCGCCTTGCCGACGAAAAAGATACAGAGTATCAGCGCCAGCAGTTCGCCGATATTGGTGCTTAGCAGGAAGAAGATAACATTTCTCAACCGGTTAAAAATCACCCTGCCCTCATCCACCGCCGCCACGACCGAGGCAAAATTATCATCGGCCAGCGTCATATCGCTGGCTTCTTTAGCCACGTCCGTCCCGGTAATGCCCATGGCGATACCGATATTCGCCGCTTTTAAAGCGGGCGCGTCATTAACGCCGTCTCCGGTCATCGCCACAACGTGCCCCCGGCCTTTCAGGGCGTTGACGATTCTTAATTTCTGGATAGGCTCAATCCTAGCGAAGACAGAAATCTGTTCTACCTGCGCCGTTAATTCTTCATCGCTTAACAGGGCGAGCTCCCCACCCGTTAATGCCCTGCCCGGCGGCAGTTCCAGCTGCCGGGCGATGGATTCCGCCGTTACCTTATTATCGCCGGTAATCATGATAACCTTGATGCCGGCGCGCCGGCACAATTCAATTGCTTCTTTAGCTTCTTCCCGGGGCGGGTCCGCCATGCCGGATAACCCCACAAACACCAGATTGCCTTTGATATGCTCTTCTTCAAGGTCCTGCAGGTCCGCCGGCAAATCCAGATACGCTGTGGCAATAACCCGCAGCGCATCTTTGGCCATGGTATCGTTAGCTTGAATAATGGACTGCTTATCCGTTGCATCAAGCGGCCGGGGTTCCTTCCCGCCCAATATATACTTGCTAAGAGCCAGGAGTTTTTCCGGCGCGCCTTTGACGTAAGCCACCCGCCCGCCCTCACGCGGGTGGAGAGTAGCCATATAGAGCTTTTCACTCTGGAAGGGAATTTCGTCGAGGCGGGGGTAAAGCTTGTTCAATTGCTCCTGCTCCAGCCCGGCCTTGGCGGCTGCCACCACCAGCGCTCCTTCCGTAGGGTCGCCGAAAATGCTGCAGCGGCACTCGTCCTCCATATTAATCGAGGCGTCATTACAAAGCGCGCCTATCCTTAGATGCATATCAAGGTCGGCGGCAAGGTTTTTATCCAGCTTTTTACCTTCGATGAAAAAATCGCCTTCTATTTTATAGCCTTCACCGGTGATGTCTACCCACCGCCCGCCGGTATAAACGCGGCGCACCGTCATCTGGTTTAAAGTCAGCGTGCCCGTTTTATCGGAACAGATAACCGTAGCCGCCCCCAGTGTTTCCACCGCCACGAGCTTGCGGATAATGGCATTACGTTTGGCCATCGTCCTCATGCCCATCGCCAGAACCACCGTGGTCACGGCGGGCAGGCCTTCCGGTATGGCGGAGATAGCGGCGGCCACCGCCAGCAGGAACACTTCCAGCCATTCCATGCCTTTCCAGAGGCCCACCACCACGAGTAACGCGCACACCCCGAGGAAGACATATATTAAAAAGCTGCTTAACCGGGACAGGCTCTGCTGGAGAGGGGTCTTTTCCTGCTTGACATCCTGGATGCTGGCGGCGATTTTACCTATCTCCGTGTTCATGCCGGTCTGCGCGACGGCGGCGGTAGCCCGGCCGTAAGTGATGACGGTCCCAGAATAGACCATGTTTTTCCGTTCGGAAATCGGCAATTCGCCGGGCAGGTGCCTGGTATGTTTTTCCACCGGCATGGACTCGCCGGTAAGAATCGCTTCATTGACTTTAAGGTTGGATTCGCCGATAAGCCTGGCATCCGCCGGGACCTTATCGCCGGTTTCCAGCTGGATAATATCGCCGGGGACGATGTTGCGGGCAGGAATTATCTTTACATTGCCGTTGCGCTTGACGTGCGCCTGCGGGGCGGCCATTTGCATCAGGGCTTCCATGGCTTTTTCCGCCCGCGTTTCCTGCACAAACCCGATGATGGCATTAAGCAGCAGTACTCCGAGCACCACATAGCCATCGATAAAATGCCCGGCAATCATCGAGATTACCGCCGCGACAAGCAGTACATAAATCAGGGGGCTGAAAAACTGGCTAAGAAAAACGAGCACCGGCGGGGTTTTCTTTTTGCCGGTGAGTAAATTGGGGCCGTATTGCGAGAGCCTTTTTAAAGCCTCGTCATCCGTCAGCCCGCCACGCCCGGACGCAAGCGCCTCGAGCGCTTTTTCAGTGTTGAGATTATAGATTTGTTCACTCATTTTTCTAACTCCACAAGCTCTTTCAGCGTCTGGCTGCCGCTCCCTTCCGGATAATACTTTAAATAGGAATCAAAATAAGGGTCATGCCCGATATCCGCCATAGTATTGGAAACGCTTTGCGCGATGGTCATATTGCCGTTACAGAGATTCTCCAGCAAATCAAGGGTGGCTTCATCAGTGTGTTCCAGCGATACCACACCGCTCCAGCCGATATAGGCCGATGCCCCTTTCCCCATAAATACTTCAGGCATATCATTATAACGGTAGCTTTCACAACCCATAGCCAGGATAACCGTATGGTCGAAAGAGCCTTTTACCCCGCGGAAAAATTCCGAATTCACCGCAAAAACCTGGGGGAAATTTTCCTCCATGATAGCATAGGATACTTTATCGGCTAACTGGTCAGTCACGTAACGGGTAGAAGTGTACTCCTCCGCGGTAAAGAAGTAAGTATTTTCCAGCTCCACCACCTTATCCCCTTCCAGCTCAAGCAGTATGCCGGAATGAACCCTGAATAAAATAAACCGGTAACCGAGCGAGGCCAGCCGGCGGTAGAAATCCACGGTGATATCGTTACCCTGCCACACATCCACCGCAAAGCCGGCGGACTCCAGCATGCGGGTAGCTTCTTCGATTAAGGACGGGTCCGGCTGAAGGACATAAAGCTGGTCGACAATCGCCGCTTTAAGAACGCCGCCGCCGTTTCCCGTGGAGTTGCCGCAGCTTGAGGGCAAGAGTATCACTGCCAGCAACAATAAGGCCGCCAGAAAATAACAGATATTTTTCATATCTGATATGAGTATAAAAGAATGCGGCTATTTTCACAATGGGTGAATACACCTAATTGTGCTGTTGGGCAGGCTCGTGTTCGTGGCCATGAGTATGTTCATGACCATTGCCGCCCCAGAGCAGCGGGAAGACGATATCGCTAACACAGCAGGGAATCCAGACCGCAAGAAACAGGAATACGAAAATGACGGGCAGCAGCGGCAGCCAATCGGCTGTCCCGAAGGCGGTAAAACCGAAGAGCGAAGCCCAGGTGCTTAGCAGGACATGGGTCATATGCGGCAGTTTGGTATTGGGTTTAAAAAAGCCTATAGCTATCCCGATGACGGCCGCGGCATTGACCGCCATCCATTCGGGGATACCGAGAAACGGCGTTATTTCAGTGGACATGAAGGGAAGGTGAAACTCCATAGCGATTTGCAGGCTTTTCCCTTCCAGATAAGGGATGATAGCATCGCTCAAAGTAGCGATGCCGACCGACCCCAGATAACCGACGATAATTACCAGCCAGATTTTATGATTTTTTATCTTGCGGTACATGGCGGTGGTTACCAGGGCGCTGAAAACGACATGAAGCGGATGGAAGGTATAAAAAAGCGCCTCGGAAACATTCTGGGGCGTATTTAATAAAGTAACCAGGGTCATCGCCACAATGCCGGTGATAGCGCCGGCGGCGGTAAATGGAATATGATGCCATAGCTCTTTCCCGATACGTTTTAACATGACTTATACCACTCCCGCTTTTTCACAGCACTGCCGGCACTGTCCCAAAAACTCCAGCAGATGTCCGTTTATTTTAAAGCTGGTCTCCCGGGCAAGCCGCCGTTCCAGCTCGCCAAGGCCGCAGTCCGTAAAATCGACCACTTTGCCGCAATCGGAACAAATCAGGTGATGATGGTGGCCGGACGGACGGCGCATCAAATAGCTGTGGCAGCTATGGCCGGCATGGGTCTCGCAGATGAGCCCGAGCTCCGCCAGTATTTCCAGCGTCCGGTAAATGGTCACCAGCCCGATGCCCGGGTGGTCCGTTTTTACGCGGTCATGTATCGCCGCCGGCGTCAGGTGCTCGTGGGAATTGATAATTTCACGGATAACGGTGCGGCGCTGCGGAGTAATTTTATAGCCGCGCTGTCTTAATGCGTGTTCGACTGTTTTTTTAGAGTAATTCATGTAAATACCTAATTGAAAATAATTTTCAACTGCGAGTATAACACAATTTACGGGATAAGTCAAAACCATGTATCCGGGACGCCTTATTCAGCCAGCCGGCTGCGCCTTCCCGGCCGGGTGCAAATATTCCACTACGAGGAAAATCGTTGCCCTTACAAATAAATGTATGGTAAAATTTAAATGTTAAATAAGTCACACTTGTGTTAATGCGCAATATCTTGATATTTTATTACGCTATTTGATATAATATATTAAAATTGTTATTGTAATGCGTTAAGAATTATGAAAAAGACTTTGCAATTACTATCAGGGAACGAGGCGCTGGCGCTCGGCGCGTACCACGCCGGCGTGCAGGTAGCCTCCGCTTACCCCGGCACCCCCAGCACCGAGATACTGGAAAACCTTTCCCGTTTCAAGGATATTTACGCGGAATGGTCGACCAATGAAAAGGTGGCCGCGGAGGTGGCGATGGGGGCGGCTTACACCGGCGCGCGCGCCATGGTCTCCATGAAGCATGTAGGGCTGAACGTGGCCGCCGACCCCTTTATGGCGGCATCGATAACCGGCATTATCGGCGGGCTGGTGGTGGTCTGCGCGGACGACCCGCAGATACACTCCTCGCAGTGCGAGCAGGACAACCGGCACTACGCCCGGCTGGCCAAGGTGCCGATGCTGGAGCCGTCCGACAGCCAGGATGTCTACGACCTGATGGGCTACGCCTTCGATATCAGCGAGCAATTCGATACGCCGGTGCTTTTCCGCACCACTACCCGGATTGCGCATTCAAAATCAGTAGTAGACGTTAAATGCGTCCGCGCGGTGAAAAATGCGCAGCCGTCTTTCCATTTTAATCCGCAAAAATACGTGATGCTGCCGGTCAACGCTTTGCCACGCCATGCCAAAATGGAAGAGCGCATGGTGAAGCTGAAAGAATACACCGAGACCTTCCCGATGAACAAAATAATCTGGAACAAAAAGCAAATCGGCATCGTGACCAGCGGCGTCGCTTACCAGTACGCACGGGAGGCCTTCCCGGAGGCGTCTTGCCTGAAATTGAGCATGACCTGGCCGCTGCCGGAAAAAATGATTAAAGAATTCGCCAAAGGCGTGACAAAGCTCATCGTCATCGAAGAGCTCGACCCGTTTTTGCAGGATAATATCAAGGCGATGGGCATCAAAGTGACCGGCAAAGAGGAAGTTACCCCCCTCGTGGGCGAGCTTAATACCCGCATCGTCACCGAGGGCAGTATCGGCGCCGGTTTATTGCCGGAAGCGGAAAAGCCGGATATCATAGACCCCGCCACGGGACTGCCCCGCCGGCCTCCCCTGCTTTGCCCCGGCTGCCCCCATAGCGGTATTTACTTTACACTGAACAGTCTGGGGCAGCGTTCCAAATTACTGGAATCCAAAGAGCCGCAGGAGCCAAAGCTGATCATCACCGGGGATATCGGCTGCTACACGCTGGGCGCTTACCCGCCCTTTAACGCGCTGGATACGACAGCCTGCATGGGCGCAGGCATCGGGCAGGCAATCGGGATGGAGAAAGCCGGCGTGAAAAGCCCCATCGTGGCCGTCATCGGCGATTCCACCTTTATGCACTCCGGCATCACCGGGCTGGTGGACGCCGTTTACAATGACAGCCATATAACAATATTAATACTGGACAACCACACCACGGCGATGACCGGCCACCAGGAGCACCCGGGCACCGGTGTTTCCGCCCAGGGCCAGCCGACCACCGCCGTGGACATCGAAAGCCTGTGCCGCGGTATCGGGGTTAAGGACCTTAAAGTGGTCAATGCCTTCGACGTTAAAGCGGTAAGAAACGCCATGCGCGACGCCATAGCCAGCCCGGCGCTTTCGGTCGTTATCGTCCGCGGCGCCTGCGCGGTGCAGGTGAAAAAGCGCGCCAACCCGCGTAAAGTGGATACGGAAAAGTGTGTCGAGTGCGGCCTCTGCCTGAAGATAGGCTGCTCGGCCATCCAGAAAGTCGACGGGAAGACGTATATCGAACCATCGCTATGCGCCGGGGATATCTGCACCATTTGCGAACAGCTATGCCCGCAAAAGGCGATCGGGGTATAGAGAATAATAAAACCCCCTTAAATCCCCCCTTTATCAAAGGGGGAAACAGGAACACTATGAAAACTAAATTGAAACAAATGGATATACTCGTCACCGGGGTGGGCGGCCAGGGGGTCGTGCTGGCCAGTGACATCATCGGGGAGACGGCCATCGCCGCCGGATTCGACGTTAAAAAGACGGATACGCTCGGCATGGCGCAGCGCGGCGGCAGCGTGGTCAGCCATGTGCGCCTCGGCGAAAAAGTATGGTCGCCTTTAATCAATGAGGGAGGGGTAGACCTCGTCCTCGCTTTTGAAAAAATCGAGGCCGCCCGGTGGAGCCATTTTATCAAGTCCGGCGCCACCGTGATTATCAATAATTACGAACAGCCGCCACTGTCGGTCGGTCTGGGGCAGGAAAAGTATCCTACCAATGATGAAATCGCTACGGCGCTAAAAAGACGCACCGACCGGATATATTTCATCGACGCGCAAGCAAGGGCTAAAGAACTCGGCAACGTCAGAACGCTCAATATCTTTATGCTGGGCTGTTTTTCCGTTTTCGCCCCGATTGACGCGGCCATCTGGAAAGAAAGCATCACCCAACGCATGCCGCCGACCCTCCTGGAAATCAATTTGAAGGCGTTCGACCTGGGCAGAAAGGAAATCGAGGGTGTCCGTATCGGAAAGAACTAAAAAAGGCATGGAGCTGGGGTCGTGGATCCGGCGCATGTTCGAAGAAGGCATCGCCATGAAAAACAAGTTCGGTGCCGAAAACATCTATGACCTTTCCCTGGGCAACCCCATCATGGAGCCGCCGCCGGAATTCAAACGCGCCATCAAAGAACTGGCGGACCATCCTTACCAGGGCATGCACGGCTATATGGTGAACGCCGGCTACCCGGAAACGCGCGCCGCCGTGGCGGAACAGCTTAAAAAAGAGACCGGCATCAACCTCACGGAAAATGACATTATCATGGCAGTGGGAGCGGCCGGTGCGATTAATGTGGCTTTCAAGACCATCCTCGACCCCGGCGATGAAGCTATTGTCTTCATCCCGTGGTTCGTGGACTACTTCAACTATATCCAGAACCATGACGGCGTGGTCAAACCCCTCCCCACCGACGAGAACTTTTTACCCCGCCTGGACGTACTGGAAAAGAACATCGGCCCGCGGACCAAAGCTATTCTCATTAATTCCCCCAATAACCCCACCGGCGTGGTCTACAGCGCGGAACTGATGAAGAAGATTGCCGACATCCTGCGCAAGAAAGAAGCCGAATACGGTCATGCCATCTTCATCGTGAGCGATGAGCCTTACAAAAAGATAATCTACGACGGCTTGAAATACCCATCGCCACTGATGTTTCACCGGCACAGCATCGTCTGCACTTCACACTCCAAAGACCTCTCCATCCCCGGCGAGCGCATCGGCTACGTTGCTTTGCACCCCGACGCCGAATACCATGACGACCTGATTAAAGGGTTCGTTTTCTGCACCCGTGTGCTGGGCTTTATCAACGCGCCGGCTTTCATGCAGAACGTGGTGCGCCACGTGCAGGGAGTGTCCATCAATGTGGGCGAGTACCAGCGCCACCGCGACTTTATTTACAATAACCTGAAGAAGTTCGGCTATACGGTCAACAAGCCGGAGGGGGCTTTCTATATCTTCCCCAAGTGCCCCATTCCGGACGATGTGGCTTTCGTGCGGGAGCTGCAGAACGAGCACCATGTCTTATCGGTGCCCGGCGTGGCTTTCGGTTTGACCGGCTACTTCCGGCTGGTCTACTGCGTGGACGACGACCTGCTGGAAAAGTCCATGCCCGGCCTGGAAAAGATAGCGAAAAAGTACGGGCTCATGAAATAACTCCTCTGCCGGTAACGGAGGTGTTTTAATGGACAGGTCTTACGTTGCGGAAAATAATAAATCCAGGGAAAGACTCCGCAAACTGGTAGCCGGAACCACTGACGAAGAACTCCAACTCGTTATCTATAAAGAGGGCTGGACCATTGCCGTCGTTCTGGGCCACCTGGCTTTCTGGGACGAAAGAAGGGTGGTTCTGGTGCGTCAATGGAAAAAGAACGGCATCACGCCATCGGGCTTGACCGACCTCGATACGGACGTTATCAACGATGCCATCCTGCCGTTCCTGCTGGTAATGCCTCCCCGCAAAGCCGCCGAACTGGCC
>DAOUGB010000005.1:0-1972 GCA_034429595.1 Dehalococcoidales bacterium | reverse complement strand
GGGGGAAAGTAGCCCTTGAACGTTACCGCGTCATCCATTGCGATTGCGCCTCCAAATCTCTCTTGTCCTTGCAATCATCCGCCGCCACGTCCACAATACCGCGCTGCTGTCGGCGTTGGTGGGGTGGTAGTTGGTGAGGGGTAGGTACATGCGGCTCCGGTAATGATGATTAGGGGATTAGGCGCTCCACGGAGCTGTTGCCACACCAATTTTCATTCCGGCAGCCTCGGACGGATTACCGCCGCCAGGATAGCCTGCATAGAACATATACAGCGTATCGTCCTTCACAATCAGGCATGGATCGAAAACGTTCGTGGCGTCCCACTCCCCTGGATCTGGCAGCAGAATATCACCCATGTTCCACCACGTAACGCCGCTGTCGGCAGATCCATATACGCCGATTTTCCGCGGATCTCCGCGAGCATCGGCCAGATAACGTGTTGCGCCTGTCAGAAGCGGGTACGGCTCTCCGGTGTAAAGTTGCTGTATGGATGTACTCTGCGTAAAATTAATGCCGTTTGTGGATGTGTATAGTCCACCCATCACGTACAGTTCGACCGTTGATCCGACAACACGCGCCGCTGGGTCGGGCGACGGGACGATTGGATTGCCACCGTTTTGTACTGTCCAGTTAATCAAATCTGGAGAGGTAGCGACATAGGTTCCGGTTCCGTTTGACGTTCCGTGGAAATACAGATAATATGTTCCACCGAACAACACAATAGAACCGTTAGCCTCGATGTATGTTTCCGCTGGATTTGTACCAAAAACCGGGTTGGCGGCCTCCTTTGTCCAGGTCAATAGATCGGTTGAGTACGCCAATCCGGTACGCCACTTCGAACCATCCCACCCGCTGTAATTCATGACATAACGGTTGTTCGGCGTGTCCCAAAAAACGTCTGGATTAGCAACGCAAACACTTTCCCACGCCGCTGCGCTTTCCTCGATGATCGGATTGCCGGCGTAGCGTGTGAATGTTGGCAAGGCCGTGACCGGGTAGGCAGATGGATCTATCGGATATGCGGATGCCGGGAAAGCCCACCCGTTGCCGCCTCCATACAGTTTGTCACGCTCACCATCAGTCAGTAACCTGTTTTGGATGTGCAGTTCGTCAATAACGCCATCGACGCACTCGCTCTGCTGGGCAAATCCACCAACGGTTAAATGTGTGTTTGGCACAACATGAGCGGTGCTAACTGTATCAACGGTATTAAACACGCCGCGATTTATGGAGATACCCAGGGAGTGATTTGGGCTATCGAACGCCACGTCTACAAAATAGAGCACGTTGTTCGATACCGCCCCGAACGTCGAGGCGTTTACGGCTTTCAGCGTACCCGCGCCAGCACCAAACCAACCAAATGCGGTTATCAGGTGAGAGGATGAGGTTAGTTTTATGCCGAAACTCCTGGCGTTCGTGCCGTTGTCAGCAGATACGGCTCGCTGATCCGCCGTGGATGTGGTGAATTTTATCCAAAATGTAATCTCGAATGATCCACCAGTAAGCGCTGGCTTAAACATCGATTTCAGCATACGCTTATTGGCAGCAACAAAGCTAGCCCCGTTGCCTACCCTTCCAGATGCGCTACCAATATCCTCGCCCAACACGGATACCAGCAGCGGATTGTCAATAATTGACGATGCCCTGGATCCGGTGGTTTCGTTTAAATTCCAGTGACCCACAAAATCTGTCAGAAACGATCCTGGCGATTCACCGCCGCCCATCATCCCCAGCCTCTTCAACCCTAATCTCGATAATCTCATATCATCACCTAACCACACGTTATCGGCCTAACCCCTGTCCCAACCCTCGGCGCGGGGTGTACCTCTGCGCCTACACCCAAAAGGCCGCTATGATTACTGTCTGCTCCGGCGCGGCGCGGTCTTTGGTTCGTTCGTGGCCGCTGCCATTGCCTGAATACGCGCCTCAACGTGATCGTCGTGCATGTCTAGTTTTTCGGCTATTTTGTTG
>DAOUGB010000004.1:0-1973 GCA_034429595.1 Dehalococcoidales bacterium | reverse complement strand
GATGGCAGTGTCAATCTGGTGATTGAAATATCTGAAGAAACGAAGGAACCAACACCATGAGTGGTATGTTTAATTTTGCACCTGAATCAAATGCTTCTTATTCCTGGTCCCACTTTGCGGCAGGCTATATTGCGGTGGGTGCTGCCGCTTCTCAGGGACCAAATATCCCCTGTGAAATGGTCTACCTAAAAGCTGATCCTGATAATGATGGGCAGGTGTGGGTTGGGGGAACGGATGTATCAGGTTTAAATGGTATTCAACTGGAAGCAGGCGATGTTTTTGGTTGGATTCCTATCAAGAATTTGAATTTGTTGCATGTGGTTGGCTCTGATGCCAGTCAAGTATTGCATTACGCTATAGTGTATTAGGAGATATGAAATGGCTTTGAGTCGTTTTGCGGGCATGTAGACTTATGCTAATGCCACGCCGATTGTTGATGTTCCTGAAGCGGATGAAACTGCACACAAAGTAACATGGCAGCGTAGCAATGGTAAGGGGATTGATGCTGATCATCTTACTGGCAACTTTACTATTGTTATGCCCGGTATCTATATTGCATATGCCATGCTATCTTTCATTGGTACTACCGGCATAACGTATTTCTTTGAATTGCGTGGCGCTGGTGGTGCAGGTGGATTTTTCCGTGCTACTGCCGATGGTGTGACAGGTGCCGCTGTGAACGTGGCGTTGATGGGCGGCACTGATTTTAATGAGGGTGACACCGTTTCACTTCATGTGTGGTGTGATGAAGATGGTGAGAACATTATCATCGTTGATGGACAGTTTGGCGTAATTAGTCTCTAAAGTGAGGGGCAGGGTGTCGTGCCATGCCCTTTAAATATTGGGGGAAACATGTTAATGCGGGCTGCACATATGTCTAGAAAATGGCAACACTATTTCGCGCCGGTGGGCGGGGGTGGAAGCATCCTACCGCTGGACATCGACTTCAGCACGCTATCGGACGGGGCGCTGCCGTCGCCGCTGGTGGGCGCGACGTGGGCGGTGTCATCGGGCGTGGCGGTGAACACGCCGACGCTGGGCGCGGAACTGCTGACCGATCCGGGGCTGGAAGCCAACTATACCGCTGGCAAGTGCGACACGCTGACCAAAAGCGGCGGCACCCCAACGCTCGAAGAAGAAACCGTTGATGTGCATGGCGGCAGCAAGGCGCAGAAGTTCACCGCAGCGGCGGCACAGGACCGGCTTAACTATGGCGCCTTCGCACCGGAGTCGGGAATATGGGCGGACGTGCGCGTGTGGGGAAAACGCACGACCGGAAGCGGCGGCACGCCGAGACTGCAAATTGACCAAAGCGGCGGCGGCGCAGACCAGGTCTTGAACTTCGAGGGCACCGCCTGGACAGAGCGAGGTACTGTTGCATATCTCGCGGGGGGCCTACAAACCTATTTTTTTCCGATTCGAGAAGTCGGGTCGTCTAGCTTTGACACGGTGATCGTAGACGACGGCTCTATTAAGGCGATACCACAAAGCGAGTTGGTGGCGCTTCTCCCGGCGACGGTTGCCGATGGTGTGGTTAAAGCACAGTTCGGAAGTCAGTTCTATGGCACCGGCGGCGTGGTTGTGCGCGCAAACGCGCAGACGGAGCCGGATAGCTTCATTGTTGTGCGCTTCCAGCGGTTCAGCACGAACTTTCTCCAGTTTAATATCGAGAAAATGGTAAGCGGTACTCTCTCGCAATTATTGTCCTGGCAGAGTAAGGCGTTCAGCGCGGAAAGTTGGCTGGAGGTCCAGTTTGATGGCGATCAAGTCTCCGCGTATTACGGAGAGAGTCAGATCGGCACAACGCAAACCATCTCGGACGCCGTTGGGAATAAATATCACGGCATTTTCGGGTCTTCGGGGGTGGCCTGCACTCGCTTTTTTTGCAGCGCCTACGCTGAATGAGGTTGTGTGGGCGTTTGAAGGCGGGTCGATTACCAACGACAGTACCGGCTACCGCGTACTGACAGGCG
>DAOUGB010000003.1:0-1551 GCA_034429595.1 Dehalococcoidales bacterium | reverse complement strand
CTCCGATACCATCTTTTCTTGAAAACACATACAGAATTTATTAATTTGGCACCAGCGTCAAAATATCTTCGTCCCCTTGTTATTGAGGAACCAGAGCCGTTTTTGGAAGTCAATATTGACTTTTGGCGGTTTCGTCTAATTTAGATTGTGTCCCAGCCGTAGTTGTAGGTTATGGCGGCTTTGTTCACTATACTATCCTACTTTCTTTTTGTCGGCAACAGCTTTTTGGGTTTCCAGGTCATCCAGATAGGATTTTAGGATCCATAATTGCTTATACCCTCCGATCCGCTGAAAGTGCTTCTCGGTCTCCAGAAAACCGGCGACCGCCCACCGCAACACCATCTGGCCATCCTGCCAATGACAAACCCGACGGGTTCGCATTCGGACCCCCGAATGAGGCGACTCGATAATGTTGGTGGTGCACAGGCACCGCAGCAACTCCTTCGGCAGCCCCATCGCATTCACCGTAAACATCTCGTCCAGACCTTCCAGCAGACTATTGGCAGCCGAAGGATATTTTACCTCCAGTTGCTGGGCCAACTGCCGGATTCGTTTCTTGCCCTCCGACGGCTCCAATCGCCAGGCCGCCTGGAGCACCTTTTTCGCCGAATCCCTCAGCTCTTTGGGCAGATGATCCGTAACATTGGCCGCTTTGTGTTTGCGGCACCGTTGCACCGGATTCTTGGCACCAAACACCGAATCAATGGCACTCCGTAAGGCGTTGCTGCCATCGATCACAAACAGCCTTTTCCGTTTCGGGTCAATCCCCCGGGCCACCAGATCCTCCAGCAGATCCTTTACCACGGCTGCATTTTCCGTCGCCCCTTCTGCCAGACCCAGGACATGCTTAAAACCCGCCGCATCCACGCCAATGGCCCCAATTACGTGATATTCCCCAAAAACAATGCCGTCTACGTAAATGATCAAAATATCCATATCCTCAAACCGTCTTTCGGCAAAAGCCTTCATCTGCTGCTCAGAAGCTTCGATAAACTCCCGGCTTACATTCGATTTACTGACTCCCACAGTTTGGGCCATCTGCGGAATCACCTCCTGATAGGAACGGGTACTGATCCCGTGCATCAAAAGCGTCAGAATGCGTTCCGAAAGCTGGTTATTGGTCTGCAAGGCCTGATAGGCCGGGATTTCCACCTCCCGTTGCGTTCCCAGCCCTTTCCGTCGCAGGCGGGGCCTGGTAATTCGCAACTTCCGGTTGGACAAAGGGATGACACCCGGCTGGCTGCCATGCCAGCGAATCGGTCCGGTGGATTTGCCTTTATGTTGTGGGCCGGCCACCTGCCGGGCCGAGAGCAGCAGGATCGCTTCGAGGGTGGAGCGACCGACCACATCAATGACTTCGTCCACGGCCGTCCGGGCGTTTTGGATCAGCTCCAGGATCGGCAGGAGCATCTGTCCGTTCTGGGCTAAATATTTGGTCAATTCTTTACTGTCCTTTTTGCTGAGAATCTGATATTCTTCTTGCATGGCGGTTCCTTTCTAAAATTAGGTAACTGTTTTTGTATGGCTGAATTATACACGATTCAGCCACAG
>DAOUGB010000002.1:0-1756 GCA_034429595.1 Dehalococcoidales bacterium | reverse complement strand
CTGCGACGGATTTTTGGAACACCCCGCATTACCCTGCGCGTCAGGCCGGCTTATGATTACGGCAATCAGCGTTGTACAGTCACTTTCGGCAGCCATCATATCCGCTACGTCGCCCCGGACTGGGTATTGCGAATGAGCACGGATGCCTCCCTGACGACAATTCTCGAAGAGACCCCCTTTTTTCTTGAAGACCAGTTGACGTTGATTTTTGGCCCCGATGAAACTTTTCCCGAATCCATCGGTCAGCTTTCCCATCGTTTTCTGGAGGAAACGGTTTCCAGTTGGCATAACTGGGTGCGCGACCTCGGAATTCCG
Source organism: Dehalococcoidales bacterium (assembly GCA_034429595.1). GTDB lineage: Bacteria > Chloroflexota > Dehalococcoidia > Dehalococcoidales > RBG-16-60-22 > RBG-13-51-18. The sequence goes on along the minus strand of DAOUGB010000002.1, from coordinate 1,441 downwards.
TTCGAATGGCAGGATGAAGTTATCCGCGCAGCTATTACACTTAAGCTTAACACCTTTGAAGACACAGGCGCCATCATCGCCGCCATGACCACATCCATCCCTGAAGCGCCGGGTTCAAAGCGCAACTGGGATTACCGCTACTGCTGGTTTCGGGATGCCTACTTCGTCGTCAACGCGTTGAATCGCCTCAGCACCACCAATACCATGGAGAGGTACTTGAGGTATCTCATCAATGTCGTGGCCGGCGGCGCGGCAGGACACATTCAGCCCGTGTATGGAATTGGCGGCAAAGCAAAGCTCATGGAATATGATGTAGACGGTTTACCCGGCTACAGAGGAATGGGGCCGGTGCGGGTCGGCAACCAGGCCTCCGAGCAGATTCAACATGACGTATACGGATCGTCGATTCTTGCCGTGGCCCATATCTTCTTTGACCGGCGGGTAGTAAAAAGGGGCGATGAAGATCTCTTCTACCGGCTGGAGTCATTAGGTCATAAGGCGCTTAGCGTTTATGACAAACCGGACTCCGGTCTATGGGAGCTCCGGGGCACCCCCCGCATTCATACCTTTTCCAGCGTTATGTGCTGGGCCGCCTGCGACCGTCTGGCGAAAATCGCCGCTCATCTGGGACTTAAGGAAAGAGCCGCTTACTGGCGGCAGCAGGCCGACGACATCCATTGCACAATCTGCCTTCGAGCCTGGAACGAAAACAAGCAATGCTTTGTCGCCGCCTTCGATGGTGAGTCATTGGACGCCAGCATGCTGCTGCTGCATGATATCGGTTTTCTTGCGGCCGATGATCCGCGCTTCGCGCTGACGGTAGCGGCAATTGAACGTGAACTGAAATGTGGTAATTACATCTACCGCTACATCGAGGCTGACGACTTCGGCATACCGGAAAATGCATTTCTTGTTTGTACTTTCTGGTATATATACGCTCTAACGGCGCTCAATCGGATGGAGGAAGCCCGTGAACTGTTTAACAACCTTCTGGCCATGCGGAACCGGCATGGACTCCTTGCCGAACATATCGATCCGCGCACCGGCGAGCATTGGGGAAATTACGTTCAGACCTACAGCATGGTAGGATTAATCAACTCGGCCATTCGTCTGAGCAAACGTTGGGACAGCGTGTTTTAAAGGGATCGGAGACACTATGAAACCACGGAACAAAAAGATTTCGTTTCAATCATTGTGGCTGGGGCTTCGCTTCGTCATCCCCCTTACCATCGCCCTGACTCTCCTGGCTTATGCGGTTATGCCCGTAGTAGAGGAACTTAACCTGCGCTGGTTTGTCCGCGATCTGGACAGCCGCGCGCAACTCATCACCTCTGCTCTGCAGGAGCCGCTGGTTGAGCTTCTGAAACAAGGCGACAAAACAAAAATCAACAACCTTTTTGCCCGCGCCATCAAAGATGAGCGGCTCTTTGCCGCAGGCTAC
>DAOUGB010000001.1:0-2744 GCA_034429595.1 Dehalococcoidales bacterium | reverse complement strand
CGCCCGCCTTTGAGGAGCGATGCCCGCTCTGACTAGCAATTGCTGTACCGCCGGCTTGGGCAGCCCCAGCCCCTGCGATAGCGAGTTGGCTACCTGTTTGCGGGCAGCGGTAAAACCGGCGCGCACCAGCTTGAAGAATCCCGCCGCGTTGTCCACCGCCACCGGCGGCTCCCGGTAAACCTCTATCTTCACCACCGCCGAATCCACTTCCGGTGCGGGGAAAAAAGAGTCGGCGGGGACTTTGGTCACGATACTCGGTCGACCGTAGAACTGCACGGCGATGCTTAAAACACTGCGCTGTCCCGCCGCCGCGCAGATGGTCTCGGCCACCTCTTTTTGCACCATGATGACCATCGTTTGCGGTTTGACGGGCGCTTCCAGGAAATGGCGGATGACCGGCTGGGTGATGTAATACGGCAGGTTGGCGACAACTTTGTAAGAGTTGAAAGCCGGCGGGAAACCGGGCGCGCGGCCCTGTAATACTCTGGCGGGGTCGGTGCCGAGGACGTCCTCGTTGAGGATAACGACGTTTTCAAACTGTAATGTCTCGTGGAGGATGTCCGCCAGCCGGTTGTCCAGCTCGATAGCGATGACCCAGCCCGCCCGTTTGGCCAGTTCCCCGGTCATTAGCCCCAGCCCCGGCCCCACCTCGATGACGGTATCTTCAGGAGATAAATCGGCGGTTTGAATGATGGTTTCCAGAACGCGGTCGTCAACGAGGAAATTTTGTCCCAGCCCCTTCTTCGCCCGGATATCATAGCGGCGCAGCAATTTCCTGGTCTGCGCCAGCAGAGAGGTTGAATCACTTTGTGGACGGTTATTGTCCAAGCTCAAAATCCCTCTTAATCTCCCTTTTCAAAGGGAGAAAGATAAAGCCGGCCGGTAATCGTGCTCGTGTATCCCTCCCCCTTTTATAAAGGGGGACACAGGGGATTTTTCACACAAATAAAAGAGGCCGTGCACCCGTTCTCGACTCCGCCCAATGGCTTGTTTGTGCCAGCCTGCTCCAGCCAGGCATACCTGCGGCACCCGGATAAAACTATTTACCGCTGCTTCCTCTCGGACCTGACGGGGTTCATAGCACTCCGCCGCGCAGGACCCAGCCTTCAACGCCGCTTAACACCAACAAGTGACACCAAACGAGAGCCTCAAAACAGGAAATCAACCCTGCTATAGCGGATTTCAGGTACAGGGCACCGCTGGCTCCCCGTCTAGCACGACCTCATTAAAAGGGTAAAGCGAATGAATTTAATTGTCAAGGTGGAGATAAAGGAAATAACTATATGTCATTCTGAGTAAAACGAAGAATCCGTTTCATTCCTCTCCCTCGATGGGAGAGGTTAGGTGAGGGTGAGGGTTATAAGGAATTAAAATAATTGTCAAGGTGATGAGGAATACAAAGGACAATAACCAGGAAACAGGATGCAAGCACCAAATAAAAATTAAATCTCAAAACCATACCGGCGGAAGCCGGTATCCAGCTATTTGAAATAAAAAAAACATTCCGGACTCCAACCCTATCCATCACCCCCTTTTTAAAGAGAGCAGAGAAGGATTTTTCTATGGGCGTATTAAAATGTTTGTCAAGAGTTAAAATGGCCGTAGTTGATTATTGACACATGATGAAGAAAAGTCTAATATAATTTGAAACAAAAAAGGAATGGATGGACGCAAGATATGTTAAATCCAAAATATCAGCGTTATGCTGATAGGCTCAATGGACTTATTGAGGAAGGGAAAGTCGTCGCAAAACTAGAGAAACCATCCACCTATAGTAGTAGCTATATTCAGGGCGAAGATAAAATTCAAGTACAGAGTTGGCTAACAAAGGTAAGAAATATTTTAGAAACCGTCTTTAGTATACAAAGCCCTCAATATCACCATTTTGAAGAAGTGATACCAAAAGATGGAGTAAGAGTAATAGCGCATTCTTACGAAATATATCCAATTGTAGGAGTTCTAAATGGAGCTCTAGATGATTTAAAAAATGGTTTTCTGCTCGGTCAAGAATTCCTTATCGCCGGAGAAGTATTTGATTCAATTCTTGAACAAGCAAAACAACTTTCAAAGACTGGATTTAAGGACCCTGCGGCGGTACTTGCACGAGTAGTACTTGAAGACGCTTTAAAAAGATTAGCAAGGGAAGAAGGAATTAACGATAATTCAAAAGCATCGGTTATAAATGATGAACTCAAGAAAAAAGGTAAATATTCACAATCACAATGGCGTTTTATTCAAGCTTGGCTTGATATCGGAAATGCTGCTGCTCATGGAAATGTCAATGAATATAGTGAAGCTGATGTTTCGAAACTAATTGAGGATGTGGGACGTTTCTTAGCAACAGATTTTCATGAATAAAATTCTACTTCCCCTGCTCCAGCCGCGTCACTAATTGAATCGGCAGGCCCGCCTGCATCATCTTGTCCTGGGTGGCGCGGATATCGTAAGGGATACGGTATAAACGGAAAATTTCCCCCTCGGAATCGTAAATGCCGTAGCTGGCGCGCGGGGCGCCGTCACGCGGCTGCCCCACCGACCCCGGGTTAAGGATAATCCGGTGCTCGATCATCACCAGCCCGATGCCCGGACGCAGCTCAACCGTGGCAACCATCACCTTTTCTTCCAGCTTGTATGCCACCGGAACATGCGTATGCCCCGCCAGGCAAAAACGGGTATCAAAATGCGCGAAGTTCCGCTCCGCGATGCTGGGAGACATGATATATTCCAGCGCGGGGTCTTTAGGG